>JAIECN010000099.1 GCA_029068505.1 Alistipes sp. | reverse complement strand
TTACTTCTCGGAACCGGCCCTACAATAACGATCTCGGCCCGTCCTCTCGAAACGATGGCCCCGCCCCGGCCCTCCCCGAGAAACGGCACCCTTATTCCAAAAACAAGAACACCCCGGAACGATCGTTCCGGGGTGTATTCATTCGGTTCGGACAAAACGGATTCCTATTGTTTCGTTCCGACTTTCCGTTTCTCCAACGCCTTGTCGACCTCGATGATGAAGTCCGAAAGCACGTTCATGTAGTTGATGAACGCATCGTAAGCCGAATCGTACGGATTGAAGTAGGAATGTACATCGCCGTCCGACAACCACTTGGTAGCCATGTAGTAGAAATGGTCGGACGTCTGGAGGAAGTTCCACACGTAGTCGAAATCGCGGTCGTGCAACTCGGCGATCTTCTCCTTGAGGGCATACAACTTGGAGAATGCCTCGTTCTGCAACTCATTGCCGAGCCAAGCCGTGACGTCGCGCTCCTCGTCGGCCCACGACATGGTGTGGGGGCAATGGAGCACGGCGACGGGCTGGTACTTCGCGGCAGCCTCGCTCACGGTGGCGAACTCCAACCCGGTCTTTTTGTCGAGCAAGGCGGCGGGCAGCGCACGCATGAACTCGAAGATGCCCGTATCGGCCTTCTGGTGCTCGCCGAAAGTCTCGTAATCCATGAAGAGGTTGATGACCTCGCCGGGCGTATCCTCCGAAGCGAGCCACTGCACGAACTTGTCGGCAGTCAACGGCCACTGATCCCAACCCTGGTCGGAGAACCGGAACGCGATGTCGTCGGAGAGCTTGTAATTGCGCAACAGCAACCGCATCCGCTGGTCGATGGCGTTGGCATAGACGAAGTTGGGCGACTTCCAGCCCAGCACGTGCTTGGCGCCCTCGGCCAACATGGTGTGGAAGCCCATTTCAGCCACCGCGGCGCCGATCTGGTCGGAGTAGATCAACTCGGTGTTGCGGAATGCCGTGGGACGCTTGCCGAACTCCTTCTCGATGACCTCCATGTGGAGCTTCACCTGCTCGACGAAATCTTCCTTCGACGCCAGCGACGCCAACGAATGGGAGTAGGTCTCGGCCAGAAACTCGACGCACCCCGTGGCGGCCAGCTCCTTGAACGAAGTCAACACCTCGGGTGCGAACGCCCGGAACTGCTCGATGGCCGTGCCGGTGATGGAGAACGAGCAGCGGAACGCACCCTTGTTCTCTTTGATGAGTCTGAGCAGCAGCGCATTCATCGGCAGATAACATTGCCGCGCCACCTTCTGCATGATCGAACGGTTCGACAAGTCGTCCAGATAGTTGTGATCCTTGCCCATGTTGAAGAAACGGTATTTCTTCAGACGCCAAGGCTGGTGCACTTGAAAATATAGGCAGACAGTTTTCATGAGGGGCTTTTATTTTATTGATTCTTAGCTTCTTCGATCACCTCTTCGTAGACGGCCTTGATCTTGGCGGCCACGTTGTTCCACTTCAGGTTGGTGACTTCCTCCAGACCCTTGGAAGCGAACATGCCGGCCAGGGCGGGATACTTGATCAGACCGTACATGGCGTCGGCCATGGCGTCGACATCCCAATAATCGACCTTCACGGCATAGTCCAGCACCTCGGCCACGCCGCTCTGCTTAGAGATGATGACCGGCACGTTCGAACGCATGGCTTCGAGCGGCGAGATGCCGAACGGCTCGGAGACCGACGGCATGACGTAGACGTCCGAGAGCTGGAACATCTTGTGCACGTCCTCGCCGCGCAGGAAGCCCGTGAAGTGGAACCGGTCGGCGATGCCGAGACGGGCGACGCGGCGGATGACATGGTTCATCATATCGCCCGAACCGGCCATGACGAACCGCACGTTGGGCATGCGCTTGAGCACCTTGGCGGCCGCCTCGACAAAGTAATCGGGGCCTTTCTGATAGGTAATGCGGCCCAGGAACGTGATGATCTTGTCCTCCACGCCGCGCTCGGGCACCTCGCCGGAATTCTCGGCGAAACGCACGGCGTTGTGCATCGTCACGACCCGCTCGGCGGGAATGCCGTAACGGTTGATGACGATGTTGCGCGTAAGGTTCGAAACGGCCATCACCCGGTCGGCGGCTTGCATGCCGGCCCGCTCGATGGCGTAGACCTGCGTATTGACGTTCTCGCCGCTGCGATCGTACTCCGTAGCGTGCATGTGCACGACCAGCGGCTTGCCCGAAACGCGCTTGGCGGCGATGCCGGCGAAGTAGGTGAGCCAGTCGTGGGCGTGGATCACGTCGAACTGCCCCTCCAGATCCTTGGCCACCTGCGCCGCGACGACCGCATAGCGGGCGACCTCCTCCATGAGGTTGGCGCCGTACTTGCCCGAGAAGGTGTAGCGCTGCTTCCAGGCATCGGTCGTCGACCATGTTTTCTGACCCGTTTTGACGTACTGCTCGTGATACGAGGCGTACTCCTCGGGCGAAATGTAGGGCACCATGTTGGAATCGATGCGGATGAACGACATGTTGGACAAAATATCGTCGGCACCGCTGCCTGTCGATCCGTAAAGCGCCTCCACTTCGCTGGCGTTGAGCACGTGGGTGAAACGCTGATCCTCATCGCCGTAGGCATGCGGCACGACGAACGTCACATCGACGCCGTTGCGGGCCAGGCCGCGGGTCATGCCGTAGCAGGCCGTACCCAGCCCTCCCGCGATATGAGGCGGAAACTCCCACCCGAACATCAAAACTCTCATAACAACAATTTCTTTATAACCAAAAACTTGCCTGACGCACTCCCAGCGTTCCGCGTCGTGCCGAGGCTTCGGGGAGCAAACCGCGCTCCGATGTCGCAACCGCCGCTATATTGCCGACCGTCAAACCATTATCTTTCCTTTTTCCGCTCCCGGATCATGCGGTAGATGTTGAGCACCGCACCGACGCTCCAAGCCTGGGAAACGGCTCCGCGATAGGTATAGGGCGGGTCGGCATCGTAGAGGTCGTTGATCGAACCGATGCCGTAGACCTGAATATCCTCCTCGAACGAAGCCAGTAGCTCCTCGGCTTGGGCCAGGAAGCCGTCGCCGTCGATATCGAAACAAGCCTGCACATAGAACTGCAACAACCACGGCCACACCGACCCGTTCTTGGCGGCGAAGTCGCGCTCGGCGGGCGTTCCGTCGCAAGTGCCCTTGTACAGCGGGTTGCGCGGCGTGAGCGAACGCAGCCCCTTGGGCGTGAGCAGGTGCTGCCGCACGGTGCGGAGCACGTCGATCTGCGTCTCGATGCCGATCATCTTGCAGGGCAGGCCGCAAGCGACGATCATGTTGGGACGGATCGTGTCGTCGGCACCTTCGGCCCCCACATAATCCGCCAGATAACCTTGCGGCAGAACGAACAACTCGTTGAACGAAGCGGCCGTGCGGGAGGGAATCTCTTTCCAGGCCTCGACGAACTGCGTGTCGCCGTTCTCCGAAGCCAACTTCAACGCATAAGATACTGCATTGTACCAAAGGGCATTGACCTCGACCTGGTAACCGTTGCGCGGCGTGACGGCATGACCGTCGACCACCGAATCCATCCAGGTGAGCGGCCGCTCCTCGGAAGAAGCCCACACCAAACCGTTGTCGTTCATGACGACCCGGCCGCCGATGCCGCGGCGGTAACTTTCGAGCAACTCTTTCATCGCGCCGCCGTAACGGCTCCAGATGCTCTGGCCGTCCATCTTCTTTTCGAGCTGCTGAAGCGTCCAGAAGAACCACAGCGGCGCATCGGCAGCTTCGGCGGCCGAAGCCGACCCGGAGAACATCCCCTCGCGCATGCCCCGCACCTGGGTGTCGAGCGCGTCGATGCAATCCTCCTTGTGATCCTGGGCCAGCGTCAGACCCGGCAGGGCGATGAACATCTGCCGGGCCGAAAAACCGTGCCACGGGTAACCGGCGACCACCTCGGTGCGGTCGCCGGGACGCCGGACGACGAACTGACGCGCCGAATGCTCCAGGCAACTGATGAAGTCGATCTTGTGGGTGCGCCGGGCGATCGAAGCCTCGAACATCTCCTCGATGGTCTTGGTCGATCCCATTTCGTCGAGCGAAGCGGAGAAAATGATGCTCTCGCCCTTCTTCAGTCCGGTCTCGAAATAACCGGTCGTAAGCAGGTCTTCGTGCCCCTCGTAACCGCGGGCGATATCCTGCAAATACTCGAAGTTGTAGTACCAGTCGGGAGCCGGAACGAATTCCGTGCCGGGCTTGCTGGTCTGAAGATAGAGCCACGGGAACGACTCGTAGAGCCGGCATTTGACGCCGTTGACCGCAGGATAGGAATGCCCGTTGGCCTCCATGTTGGCCTTGGTCAGGGCATGCTTGTCGCGGAACGCCAGGAACGGACGCAGCCGCAGCCGGGTCTCGGAATGGGCATCGACGAGCGTATAACGGATCATCAGCTGCGTACGCTTATGAATCCACAGCATCTCCTTGCGCAGGATGACGCCGCCGACACGGTAAGTGATGGTCGGTGTGGGCGTATACTGGAAATCGGTGATGTACTTGTGTCCGCGCGGCTCGTAGACCCCCTTGAACCGGTGCAGCGCCAGGTTGAAACTCTGGTCGTGCTGCACGATCGTCTCGTCGAGCGACGACAGCAGCAGAAAGGTGCGGTCGCTGTCGTCGATGGGTGCCACGATCAAACCATGATACCGGCGCGTGTTGCAACAAACGATGGTGGTGCTCATGTAACCGCCGATGCGGTCGGTGGCGAGCATCTCCCGCTGAAGCGAGTACTCCAGATTGCCCAGCTCGCTTTTGTCGAAAGTTAAGGCTGACATGCTGATGATGACGTTGTTTGGTGTTATGAAGATAATAAATTTTTCGGCAACTTATTCTGCGCTGCTAAAAAAATTTATCTTCCCTTCAACTTTTTGTCCTGTTTTTGCGCCTCCCGGAACAACGCCGACGGACGGAACGCACCCTCCGCCGGCGTCGTTTTCACAAGGCTAAGCCCATTTGACCAGGGCGAAGTCCATGCGGTGGGGCAGATGCTCGTTGCGCGGGAAAACTCGCAGCGCCACATCGAACGTGCCGGTAGCGTCGGGCGTATAGTCCAACGTGTAGGTCACGATCTTGCCCTCGACCTTCGAGCACTCCAACCCTACGGTACGGGCCACGTTGACCCCTTCGCCGCCGACGATCTGCCGTGCGATGACCATCTCCACGCCCAGATCCTCCGGACGCAGGTTGGCGACGTCGAGCTTCACCTCGAAATGGTACTTCTCGCCCACATAGACGGCTTCGCGCTCAATCTTCACACGCTGCACGTCGACCACGCGCACCTGATCCCAAGCTGCGGAAACCTTGCGCTTCCAAGCCGCGATTTCACGCGCCAGCTTGTAGCCGCCCTGGATCATCTCGCCCTTGCGGAGCGCCAACTTGTCGTAGAAGCGGTTCTCGTAGTCGATCAACATGCGGTTGGTCGTGAAGTTGGAGGCGATGTCGGCCACGCAGCGCTTCACCGAAGCCACCCAGTCGTGGGGAATGCCGTCCTTGTCGCGCTTATAATAAAGCGGGGCGATCTGCTCCTCGATGGTGTTGTAGATCATTTCGGCATCCAGCTCGTCCTGGTAGTGCTGGTCGGCGAACGTCCGCTCCATCGGGAGCATCCAGCCGGCACCCTCCTTGTAGCCCTCGACCCACCAGCCGTCGAGCACGGAGAACTGCATCACGCCGTTCATCACGCACTTTTCGCCCGACGTACCCGACGCCTCCAGCGGACGCGTGGGGGTGTTGAGCCATACGTCGACGCCCTGCACCATGCGGCGCGCCAGCTCCATATCGTAGTTCTGCAAGAAGAGAATCTTGCCCACGAACTGCGGCATGGCCGACACCTCGACGATGCGCTTGATGAGGTCCTGCCCCGGCTTGTCGTTGGGATGGGCCTTGCCGGCGAAGATGAACTGCACGGGACGCTCCTTGTTGTTGACGATGGCGGACAGACGGTCGAGGTTCGTGAAGAGCAGGTAGGCGCGCTTGTAGGTGGCGAAGCGGCGCGCGAAGCCGATGGTCAGCACGTCGGGCTTGATGCCCTCGATGATCTGGATCATCTGGCGCGGCGAATCGAGCCGCACCTGCGCGGGATCGCTGAAGCGGCGGCGGATGTGCTTGATGAGCCGGTTTTTAAGGTTCATGCGCTCGTTCCACAACTCCTCGTCGGGAATGTTGTGCACCTTCTGCCATGCGGGAATGTCATAGACGTGACCCTCGAAACCGTCGCCGAAGTAACGGGCATAGAGCCGTCGCAGCGACGTGGCGATCCAAGTCGGGAAGTGCACGCCGTTGGTCACGTAGCCGATGTGCAGCTCGTTCTTGAAGTAGCCGGGCCACATGTTGCCGAGGATGTCTTTCGACACCTCGCCGTGGAGCCACGACACGCCGTTGACCTCCTGCGAGAGGTTGCAGGCCAAAACCGACATCGAGAACTTCTCGTTGGGATCGTTGGGGTTGGTCTTGCCGAGGTTGATATACTGCTCCCAGGTGATGCCCAGCACGTCGGGATAGTGCGACATGTACTGACGGATCATCTGCTCGGGGAACGCGTCGTGACCGGCCGGCACGGGGGTGTGCGTCGTGAAGAGCGACGACGAACGGATCACCTCCAGCGCCTCGGAGAACGAGAGCTTCTTGTGGTTCACCAACTCGCGGATGCGCTCGATACCGATGAACGCGGCGTGTCCCTCGTTGCAGTGGAACACCTGGTGCTTGATGCCCAGCTTGCGCAGGGCGCGGATGCCGCCGATGCCCAGCAGAATCTCCTGCTTGAGGCGGTTCTCCCAGTCGCCGCCGTAGAGGTAGTGGGTGATCTGACGATCCTCCTCGAGGTTGTCCTCGAAATCGGTGTCCAGAAGGAACAGATCGGTGCGGCCCACCTGGCACTTCCAAACACGGGCGTGCAGCGTGCGGCCGGGGAAGGCGATCGTAATGGTCAGCCAGTTGCCCTCCTCGTCGCGCACGGGCGAGATGGGCAGCTTATAGAAGTTCTGCGCCTCGTAGGTGGCCTCCTGCGCACCCTGGGCCGAGAGACGCTGGGTGAAGTAGCCGTAGCGGTACAACAGACCCACGGCAGCCATCGGCACGTTCTTGTCCGAAGCCTCCTTGAGGTAGTCGCCGGCCAGGATGCCCAAGCCGCCCGAATAGATCTTGAGCGACGAGTGCAGACCGTATTCCATCGAGAAGTAGGAAACCGTCGTGGTCTTGGGATCGGGCTTCTCGTTCATGTAAGCGATGAACTGGGCATGCACGGCGTCGAGCTGGGCCAGGAAATCCGAATCCTGCTCCAGCTGCCGGAGCCGCTCCAGGCTCAACTTGTCGAGGAACGCGATCGGATTGCGCTCGCACTCCGTCCACAGCACGGGGTCGATGTTCTCGAACAAGTCGCGGGCGCCGGGGTTCCAGCACCACCACAAGTTGCGCGACAACTCCTCCAGCGCATGCAGGCGCGACGGCAGGGTCTTGTCGACCATCATGCGGTTCCAGTTGGGTTTCTCGACGAAGAGCTGCTGACGCACGAAGTTGATCTGCTCGTTGCGCGAGCCGCCGTCGTCGAGCACAGCACGGTTGGTGCGGGCGATCGACGTTTCGACAGCCTCGGCATAAGCCTTTTCATAAGCCTCGTAGAGATGTTCCCAGAGCGCCGATTTCGAAGTCTCGAATGCAGACCGGCGCACCTTCTCGACCTGCTGCTCGTCGAGCTTGCAGAAGCGGAGCAACGCATCGGCAATGCCTGCCACGACCTCGCTGTCGTTGTAGTCGTCGCGGCGGATTACCTCCACACCGTCATGCTCGGGCTGCTTGTCGACCCAGAGACCGAAGCCGGCCAACGTAGTGGTGACCGTCGGCACGGAGAAAGCCACCGACTCCAGCGGCGTATAGCCCCACGGCTCGTAGTACGACGGGAAGACCGTCACGTCCATGCCGACGAGCAACTCGTAGTAGTCCTTGCCGAAAATGCCGTCGTTACGGTTGAGGTAGGTCGGCACGAAGATTACTTTGACCTTCGAATCGGCGGTTGCGAGCACCGAGCCGTTCAGGGCATTGACGATCGGATCGCCGGCCTGGTTTTCGAGGTAATGGGTCGAGAACTTGTACTGCCCGCCGTCGATAGGCTGCGACGGATCGGCCAGATGGGCCTGCAAGTCGCGGCGCGGCCCGCGGTTGCCGGCCGGCACGGTGATGTAGGCCAACACCTCGCGGTCGAGCTGATCCGATGCGGCCAACGTCTTGAGCGACTCCAGGAAGACGTCGAGACCCTTGTTGCGGAACTCGTAGCGGCCGCTGGTGCCGACGATCAGCGGATCGGTCGAGAACTTCTTGCCCAGGCAGGCCTCGGCGACCTCGATCATGGCCTTGCGGGCCTCGGCGCGCTTGACCCCGTACTCGTCGCCCGTCCAGACGAAATCGTTCTCGAAGCCGTTGGGCGTGATGCAGTCGGGTTCGCGGCTGAGCAGGTATTTGCACTCGTTGGCCGTGATGTCGCTCACGGTGAGGAACGCGTCGTGGTAAGTCGCGGCCATCTTCTCGATCGAATGTTTGGCCATGACGTTGAACTGGCGGGCCAGCTCATCGGCGTTGAACTTCGTCAGGTCGTTGTAGAGCGGCAGCCGGTTGCCGGCGATGCAGCGGCCCATGACCGTGGCGTGGGTGGTGAAGAGCGTAGCCACATAAGGCGCATTGCGACGCAGGTAGAGACCTCCGGCGGCGGTCATCCACTCGTGGAAGTGGGCCGCGACCTTCTCGGTGGCGTTGCAGAACGTATCGACATAGGATGCGATCACCCGTCCGGCAGCATAACCGAACAGCACCGGCTCGATGTAATCCCACTGACCCGAAATCGAATCGACGTGGTAGTCCTCCCAAAGTTTCTTCAGAATTTCATCCTTGCTGGAGAAAAGTGAGGTGAAGTCGATCAGGATGGCGATCGGCTCGCCCTTGATCTTCCAGCGGCCCACGCGGATGCGGATGCCCTCGCTGTAAACGCTCTGGCGCCAGCTGCGGAGCAGGTTCATGTCTTCCTCGAATTCGGGGTTCACGCCCTCGTGCGAAAGATCGGGGCCGATGAGCAGATAACGATCGCCGAATTTGCGGAGAGCGGTCTGCGCCTTGGTCGAAACGACGGTATGGATGCCGCCGACCTTGTTGCACACCTCCCAGCTCACTTCGAACAGATAGTCAGGGGTCAGTCTTGAATTGTTCATAGTTTTATCCAGAATTATAATTTACACAAAATAAGGCAAAAAACCGGCTGCAAAATTAGCACATATATTTATATAAAGCAAAGAATCCGCCCTCCGGCACGCCGCTCCGGCAAAGCTCCGGGCCATTGCAGGCCCCTGCCGGGGTATAATTCTTTAAAAAATTTAATAATAAATTAACACTGCGTCATGCTTCGAAAAGCGCCCCGATCGCCGCATCGGAGAGCAGAAACCGCTCGGGCGGCACGGCGATCCGGCCGCCGGCGACGACCAAAATCCCCATCCGTTCTATCCTGCGGGCCTCGCGCTCCAAACGTTCGAGCCGCTGCGCGCCGAAAAGCCGCCCCGCCTCGGCCAGGTCGATTCCCTCGGCCGTACGCAAGCGCGTCATCGCATATTCGTTGAAACGGTCGCGGTCGGTCAGCACCTCGCGTTCGGGCGTCTCGCCGGCCAGATAGCGCTCGACCGACGACACGTTCCAATGCCGCTCCCGGCCGTCGTAGGAATGGGCCGCGGGGCCTATGCCGAGGTATTTCTCGCCGTGCCAATAAGCAGCATTGTGACGCGCCCGACACCCGGGCAGCGCATAGTTCGAAACTTCGTAATGCTCGTAGCCGGCCTGCGTCAAAGTCTGGTGCACAAACCGGAATTCTTCTTCGCTCACCCGTTCGTCGACAGGCGCGAACTCGCCCCGGGCCGCCCGGCGGCCGAACGCCGTATCGGGTTCGACGGTCAAATGGTATGCCGAAACATGTTCTGCTCCCAGCTCCAAAATCCCGTCGAGCGAACGCTTCAACGAATCGCCCCCGAAGCCGGGAACGCCGAAGATCAGGTCGACGGCGATGTTGTCGAAACCGGCCCGCCGGGCCGCCCGCACCGCCTCGACAGCCTGCGCGGCCGTATGGCGGCGGTTCATCAGCCGCAAACACGCGTCGTCGAACGACTGCACGCCGATCGAAAGCCGGTCGACCCCACAACGGCGCAGAGCGTCGAGATAGGGTTGATCCAGGTCGTCAGGATTGGCTTCGAGCGTCGTCTCCTCGACATCCGAGCAGTCGAAAAGATCGGCTGCACGGGCAAGCAACCCGCCGATCTGCCGGGGCGAACAGAGCGACGGCGTACCGCCGCCGAAATAACGGGTGCGGACCGCCTCGCCGCCCAGATAACCCTGCTGCTCCTCCAACTCGCGGTGCATGGCCGCCAACACGTCGTCCATGCGCCGCAGATCGGCGCTCTTGAAGAAGTCGCAATAGGCGCAGATGCGTTTGCAGAACGGAATATGGAAATAAAGTCCGGCCATATCTATCAAATATAACCATTTTTTTCGAAATCCGGTGCACATGCACCCGCTTTTTTCTTTCGGCGACAAGATTCCGATCCACTCCCCCTTATTCCACGCTTACTCCCCCTATTCCGCCCCGATTAGCCCTCGATTGTCCCGATTTACCCCGCCTGCAACACACTCTCCACCCTGCCTGCCGCACACCCTTGCTTTCTGCCTCGTTCACCACCCCTGCCCCACACACCCGTTCCGATCCGCTCTCCGCCTTTACCCTTCGCACCTTGCTTTCCGCTCCGTTCGCCGTTCCAATCCGCCCTCGAAACCCGGCGGTCGCAAGCCAGAAAACGGCTCCGCCGCACAACGGCATGACAATTGGAACGAACTATGAATGAAGCGCATAAGCACCCACGAAAAAATAATAAAAATTTTTCGGAATTTTGTTGTTATTCTTTTCACAAATATGAAAGTTTTTCTACCTTTGCACCGAATAAAACGCGTTCGCCCATGCAGAGGCTCCGCCTTTCGACGTATCGCGAACAGAACAGGAAAACGCCGCAGGCAGCGTTGCGCGATCCGCGGCACGGCGCCGGAACAGCAGGCGGCCGGACAAACAGAAAATGAGGTTTAATTCAAAAATAAGTTAGTTATGGACAAATTGGATTTGAAGAAGTACGGGATCTCGGACGTGAAGGAGATCGTCTACAATCCCTCTTACGACGAACTCTTCCGCGAAGAGACCAAGAAGGGCCTGAAAGGTTTCGAGAAAGGTCAGCTGACCGACATGGGCGCCGTGAACGTGATGACGGGCGTCTACACCGGCCGTTCGCCCAAGGACAAGTTCTTCGTCATGGACGAGACCACCAAGGACACGATCTGGTGGACTTCCGACGAATACAAGAACGACAACAAGCCTGTGACCGAAGAAGCGTGGAAAGAGCTGAAGACGATCGCCGGCAAGGAGCTGTCGGGCAAGAAGCTCTACGTGGTCGACACGTTCTGCGGCGCCAACGAGAACACGCGTCTGAAGATCCGCTTCATCATGGAGGTGGCTTGGCAGGCGCACTTCGTCAAGAACATGTTCATCCGTCCGACCGACGCCGAACTGGAGGAGTACGGCGAACCCGACTTCGTAGTGCTCAACGCCTCGAAAGCCAAGGTAAAGAACTACAAGAAGCTGGGTCTCAACTCCGAGACGGCCGTAGTCTTCAACCTCACGGAGAAGATGCAGGTGATCATCAACACCTGGTACGGCGGCGAGATGAAGAAGGGCATGTTCTCCTACATGAACTACCTGCTGCCGCTCAAGGGCATCGCCTCGATGCACTGCTCGGCCAACACCAACGAGCAGGGCGAGACGGCCGTATTCTTCGGTCTCTCGGGCACGGGCAAGACCACCCTTTCGACCGACCCGAAGCGCCAGCTCATCGGCGACGACGAGCACGGCTGGGACGACGACGGCGTGTTCAACTTCGAGGGCGGCTGCTACGCCAAGGTCATCAACCTCTCGAAAGAGAACGAACCCGACATCTGGAACGCCATTCGCCGCAACGCCCTGCTGGAGAACGTGACGGTGAACAAGAAGGGCGAGATCGATTTCGCCGACAAGTCGGTGACGGAGAACACGCGCGTGTCGTACCCGATCTTCCACATCAACAACATCGTGAAACCCGTATCGAAGGCTCCCGCCGCCAAGAAAGTGATCTTCCTTTCGGCCGACGCTTTCGGCGTGCTGCCTCCGGTGTCGATCCTGACCCCCGAGCAGACGAAGTACTACTTCCTCTCGGGCTTCACGGCCAAGCTGGCCGGCACCGAGCGCGGCATCACGGAGCCGACGCCGACTTTCTCGGCCTGCTTCGGCGCGGCGTTCCTCTCGCTGCACCCCACCAAGTACGGCGAAGAGCTGGTTAAGCGCATGCAGCAGTCGGGCGCCACGGCTTACCTGGTGAACACGGGCTGGAACGGCACGGGCAAGCGCATCTCGATCAAAGATACGCGCGGCATCATCGACGCCATCCTCGACGGTTCGATCGACAAAGCGCCGACGAAGATGATCCCGACTTTCGACTTCAAGGTGCCGACCGAGCTGCCGGGCGTAGACCCCAAGATTCTCGACCCGCGCGACACCTACGCCGATGCCAAGGAGTGGGAGACCAAGGCCGAAGACCTGGCCAACCGCTTCGTGAAGAACTTCGTGAAGTTCACGGGCAACGACGAGGGCAAGAGCCTGGTGGCTGCCGGCCCGAAAGTAAAATAGCATCTACCCCCTGCGGCTGCGGCCGCATGCTATCAAGCAAAGGGTGTCCGAATATTCGGACACCCTTTTATATTACACCCAAAAACGCAGAAAACAAAAACAGCTCTTCCGGTAGATGCTGGACGCAGCGCACGGAGAGGGCGTTCGCCCGGTTCGCTTCGCGCAGCGGATTCACCTCGCCCGAACCGAATGCCAAGTGGCTCGCGTTGACGTTGCCCGCTGCAAAGGACGAAGAAGACCAGTAGGCACCCCATGTGCCGACACTCGTAAAGGCTCCCGACGCGTTGTTGCGGTTGCCCGTGGCAGGAGCGGAAAGCAATCGCTGGAATGAATGGTCCGAAGGAACCCCTCGCAAGAGCAACTTCGGAACAGACTGGGATAGATAACTAACAACACCGCAAAACAGAGAATCCGAGTTCTCCTTCTGCGCGTTCCGTTGCCAGTGGATTGCTGAATCTACGTACCGCGCTGGCGGAAGCCGTGACCTCCGCCACTCCGGGCAGAAAGAGCTGTTTTTATGATACCTTCAAAAGAGAGACGAGACATCCGCAAGTCCGGCGCCTTATTTCTTCGGCTTGAAAATGCGGTAGCCGATCGACACGCCGATCTTGTTGGGATACCACTCCGACGAACCGTTGAACGGATCGGGATAGCGGGGTTCCACGGGACGATGGGGATACATGTCGATTTCGCCGTCGAGGCTGTACCCGTTGTAGTGGCTGTCCATCCAGGCCCAGCCGAAGAAAGCGTCGATCAGCCAGCGTTCGCGGAACTGATATTCATAGCCCACGCACAAGCCGACCATCATGCCGTAACCCTTGCTGTATCGGTCTTCCAGCTTGATCCGTCCTCCCTCCAGATAGGGTTTCGACATGTCGAAAGCCATCATGCCGAGGTTGGCGCCCAGATACAGCCCGCGGTTGTGCTGCTTGAAATAGCGCCGATATTCCCCCATGAAGATAGCAAAAGTCATGTGCTTGCCCCGAATCGACTTCCAAGGCGATACAACAATATCGGTCTGCAATGTCGACTTGGGCGATATGGCGAACTCCACGGCCGGATTGACCACGCCGGCCAAGGCATACAACCCGTTGAGCTTGACATAACCCTGGGCGCCGGCATCGGCGATGCCGGCAAAGGCGGAGAAAAACAGAAACAGCAGTGCGGCGTATTTTTTCATGGCAAAGACAGCGGTATGAAAACGAGCGGAACGCGAAGATTCCGCCCGCTCCCGAAAGAAAGTCGGTAAATACTATACCGTCATGATTTCTTTTTCTTTCTTGTTGAGGGTTTCGTCGAGGGTCTTGGTGAACTTCTCCAGCAGCTTCTGGGTCTGGGTTTCGCCGTCTTTCGACTCGTCCTCGGGCATGCCCTCCTTCTGCGCTTTCTTGAACGCCTCGACCGCATCGCGGCGGGCATTGCGCAGGCTGATGCGGGCCGTTTCGGCCTCGGAGCGCACCTGCTTGACCAGCTCCTTGCGGCGCTCCTCGGTCAACGGGGGAATCGACAGCCGGATCTGCTCGCCGTTGTTCGAAGGAGTAAGGCCGATATTCGAATCGACGATCGCCTTCTCGATGGTGCGGATCATGTTCTTGTCCCACGGCTGGATCAAGATGGTCTTGGCATCGGGCACCGTGACGCTCGCCGCGCCCGACACCGGAACCTGCGAACCGAAATAATCGACCATCACGCCGTTGAGCACGTTGGGCGTGGCCTTGCCGGCCCGAACGTTCAGCAGTTCCTCTTCGAGGTGGTCGATGGCTTTCTGCATGCGGGCCGAAGCATCGTTGAGAATGGTTTTGGTATCCATAGTTGTGTGATTGAATTGCAAAAGAATCCTATTCCGCAGAAGTGTTTCCCGCTTCGAGCGCCGTCTCGACGGCCTGCAACAGAGCGTCGAACTCCTCCGGCTCGTAACCCACTGTCGCCAAGATCACCTTGCCGTCGCGGCCGATCAGAAAATTGCGCGGAATGAAGTTCGAAGCATAGAGGTCGTAGACCTTCCGCTGCGGATCGAGACCCATGGAGAACGCATACCCCGTCTTTTGGCGGAACGTGGCCACTTCCTCGCGGCTCTCGCCGCGCGAGACGGACAGAAAGACGAAATCGCACCCGGCGAAACGGTCGACGACATCCTGCTGCACGCGGGCCAGCTCCTGCCGGCATGGCGGGCACCAAGTCGCCCAGAAGTTGAGCAGCACCACCTTGCCCCGCAAGTCGGAGAGGGTCGTATGCCCGCCGTCGAACATCGCCACGGTGAAATCGGGCGCCTGGTCGCCGGCCTTGACCAGCGTGGCGGCCTCCGCCTCGTCTGCGGCGCTCTTGCCCGTGCGTCCGCCGCAGCCGGGCAACAACAGAAGCGCGACGAGGATCGCGGCGATCAACGCCAACAAAACCGCAAGCTGCTTATTGCTTTTTTTGGTAGCCATAAAATCGGAAGAACCGCAAATGATTCATTAACTATTCGTTCTGCATCTTCACCAGCGTACCGATCGCCTCTCCGGCCAACACCCGGCCCAAATTGCCGGGGGTGTCCATGTCGAAAACGACGATCTCCAGACCGTTTTCGCGGCAGAGCGTGAAAGCCGTCAGGTCCATGACCTTGAGCCGCCGGTCGAACACCTCCTCGAACGTGATCTCGGGGAACTTCACCGCTGCAGGGTCTTTCTCCGGATCGGCCGTATACACGCCGTCGACCCGCGTACCTTTCAACAAGACGTCGGCCTCGATTTCGATGCCGCGCAAGGCCGAAGCCGAATCGGTCGTGAAATAAGGATTCGACGTCCCGCCGCCGATGATGACGACATAACCGGCCTCCAGATACTCGATGGCCCGCGCCTTGGAGAAATACTCGCCTATAGGCTCCATACGGATCGAGGTGAGCACCTTGGCCCGCACGCCGTTGTCCTCCAGGGCCGACTGCAAGGCCAGCGAATTGATGATCGTGGCCAGCATGCCCATCTGATCGCCCTTCACGCGGTCGAAACCCCGCTTGGCACCGGTCATGCCGCGGAAAATGTTGCCGCCGCCGATGACGATGCCGATCTGGACGCCGGTGGCGGCGGCCGCCTTGATCTGCTCGGCATAAGACTGCAACACCTCGGGCGAAAGGCCGTAATTCTGCCCGCCCTGCAACGATTCGCCGCTCAACTTGAGAAGTATACGTTTGTATTTCATCTGCCGTAACCGTTTTATTATGCGAAGATAGGCATTTTTTCTGAAAAACAGAAAGGCACCATGATTCCTTGAAGCGATCTTTGCAAAAAAGGAGGTTGCCAACCTCAAAATACGACCTCCGTTTGGTTTTGCACTCTCCTTGCATTTTACCGAAGCTGTGCTTCGGTTTAGATCGGCTGCGGTTCGGCAATGCCCCAAATAAATTTGGCATTGCGCTCGCCTTGCGCTATCTTTGCAGAAGACAGGCTTCGCCTCAACAATGTTCAAATAAATTTGCATTGTGTTCGGCTTGCGCTATCTTTGCAGAAAACCGGCCGTATCCGCACACGACTCGGCAACATCCGATGCCGGATTCGGCCCGCATTGCTAAAAATATTCCGCTATGAAACGATATCTTCTCCTTTGCCTGCTGCTTGCCCTCTGTATGCCGTCCCGGGCGCGCCAGGTATTCCCCCTGAACGAAGGCTGGCGTTTCTTCTTCAAGTCGGAGACCAGCAGCGACAACGCCCGCTATGTCACCCTACCCCACACTTGGAACACCGATCCGGCACGCGAGGGCGTGCTGCTCGAAACCACGGGCAACTACCGCAACAACATGTATGTGCCGGCCGAATGGGCCAACAAACGCATCTTCGTCCGCTTCTACGGCGCCCAGAGCGTGGCCGACCTTTTCGTCAACGGATGCCACGCCGGCAGCCACCGCGGCGGCGCCACGGCCTTCACGTTCGAGATCACGAACAAACTCCGCTTCGGCACCGACAACGCTCTGCTGATGGTCGTGAGCAACGCCTCGCGCAACGACGTGCTGCCCACCTCGACCGACATGAACCTCTACGGCGGTCTCTACCGCGAAGCCGAACTCATCGTCACCGAACGCACCGCCGTTTCGCCGCTCTATTTAGGCACCGACGGGGTGCTGGTGCACCAGCGCATCGCCAACGAGGAGAAAGCCGAAGGCGAAATCGAAGTCCATCTGACCACAAAAAACGGCAGCACGGCACAGCTGACGCTCGACATCACGGCGCCCGACGGGTGCAAGGCGATGACCAAGCGCTTAAACGTCAAGCTCGACGGCAAACCGCTGCGGATCGCCTATTCGATCGCCTCGCCCATGCTGTGGAGTCCGCAGCATCCGGCGCTCTACACCGTCACGGCGACCGTCTCCGACAACGGGAAGAGCGACCGCGTAAGCGTCCGCACAGGCTTCCGCACCGTCCGGGCCGCCCAGACCGACGGACTGCTGCTCAACGGCACGCCCACCAAACTGCGCGGCGTGGTGCTCTACCACGACAACGCCATCTCGGGCGGGATGCTCCGGCCTGCCGACCACGACCACGACTTGCAAGAAATCCGGGATCTGGGGGCCAACGCGCTGCGCTCGGCCGTGATGCCCCACCCCCGATACCTCTACGACCGCTGCGACGAACAAGGCATGCTGGTGTGGATCGACATGCCGCTGCACCGGGCGCCCTTCTTGAGCGACGCGGCCTACTTCGCCACGCCGCAATTCGAACAGAACGGCATGGAGCAACTGCGGGAAATCGTGGCCCAGCACCTCAACCACCCCTCGGTAATCATGTGGGGCATCTTTTCGCGGCTCTGGATGCGGGGCGACGACGCCACGCCCTACATCCGCCGCCTGCACGAAGCGGCCCGCACGCTCGACCCCTCGCGTCCGACGGTGGCGGTGAGCGACCAGAACGGCAACATCAACTTCGTGACCGATCTGATCGTCTGGCGGCAGGACGTAGGCTGGAGCAGGGGCAAGACCGACGACCTGGCCCTATGGTACGAACGGCTCCAGGAGAAATGGTCGCACCTGCATTCGGCCATCGAATACGGCGGCTCGGGATTCGTGGGCCACGAAAGCTACACGGCGCAGCCCGACCCGAGCCACAACCGCATGCCCGAAGAACGGCAGACGCTCTTCCACGAAGAATACGCCCGCAACCTGCAAAACGACTCGCTTTTCTGGGGAATCTGGATCGAGAACATGTTCGACTACGGCTCGGCGCGCCGCCCCTACGGCGTCAACGGCATGGGGCTGGCGACCCTCGACCGCCGCACCCGCAAGGATGCCTACCACCTCTACAAGGCGCTGTGGAACAAGACGACGCCCACGCTGCACCTTACCGGCAAACGCCAATATCGCCGCAACATGCCGCAACAGACGTTCCACCTCTACTCATCCGCAGGAACGCCCCTGCTGCTGGTCAACGGCGACACGGTGGCGCTCACCGAATACGCACCCTGCCAATACCGCTCGGACACCGTGGAGCTGCAAGGCTGCGTCCATGTGAAAGCCACCGCAGGCAAGCTGCACGACAGCATGACTATTCAAGTCGGCAACGTTTCAAAAACGAAAGGCTTCCCGGCCCCTCCGCGAACAACAAGTCAACAAAAGACAAATTAGGCTGGAAAGGCTGCCGGTCTGCGAAGACCTGAACATAAGGCTCGGCGACGACCGCCGGGCCTTTCGCATGCTTGGGCCGCAGATCGGCATCGCCCGGCCCGGCCTCGACATACTGCTGGCTGACCTCGGGCATCGGCACGCGCGCCAAACTGCAAAGCGTTTCGAGCAGCCGCAGGTTGAAATCGACGAGAAACCCGAACCGTTCCTGGTAAAAGGGCGCCAACGCATCGGCAAAGAAATCGAAATAAGGCGACGCCTTGTAAGAAGCGACCAGCGCCCCCCAATGCTGGTGCTGCCAGCGCTTCGAATAGTCGAGCCGCACGTCGCGCATCGGCTGGCGGGGCCGGTCGGCATGGGCGACATGGGCGGTCAACTCCATCACGCCGTCGGCGGCCAAAATGCGGGCACGGTTGCGCTCCGACCGCTTGATGAAATGCTCGCCCAAGTCGATCACGCACGCCCCGTGCACCAGGCATGCGAAATAATCGACGGAAGGCAGATAACTGCACGGAAGAAGAATCTTGGCATCCATAGTCCCCTAAAATAATTACCATGCGGTCCGCTCGCGGACTTCGGCGGCGGATTGCGGCGCACGGCCGTCCGCATCCACCCATTTTCCGTCGGCCTTGATGACCTCGATCAACCGATCCAACGCCTCGTCCTGGGGGATGTTGCGCGCCACGACATCGCGGCCCCGATAAAGGGTAATGCGCCCCGGCCCGGCGCCCACATAACCGTAGTCGGCATCGGCCATTTCGCCGGGGCCGTTGACGATACACCCCATGACCCCGATCTTCAGGTTCTTGAGGTGCGAGGTGCGGGCCTTGATGACGCCCAACGTGCGTTCGATGTCGTAGAGCGTCCGGCCGCACGAAGGGCAAGCGATATATTCGGTATGCGAAAACCGCACGCGCGCGGCCTGCAAAATCATCAACTCCACGTCGCGGACGGCCGCAGGGTCGTGCCCCGGGGCATCGATCCAGATGCCGTCGGCCAGCCCGTCGAGCAACAACACGCCCAAATCGGCGGCCGCCTTCACGGCCACGGTCTCCAACGCCGGATCGTCGTAACGCCGTTTCACCACGACCGGCTCGTCGGCCTGCTCCAAGTTGAGGATCGCAGCCCGCAACTCGGCCGTGGGATTGCCCGACAAGGCCTCGATCACGCGGAAACCCTCCATCGGCTCGTCATGCACTATCGGCACGGCCACCCAGCTGCGCCGCCGGAATTCCGTAGGAGCATAACGCTCGGGATGACGCACCTCGAACTTTCCGGGACGCGCGGCGAAATGATCCGCCAACAACTGCGCCACGGGGATTTCATGCTCGGGAGCCTCGGTCAACGACACGCGGATCGTATCGCCGATGCCGTCAGCCAGCAAAGCCCCGATCCCGACGGCGCTTTTGATACGTCCCTCCAACCCGTTGCCGGCCTCGGTCACCCCGACATGGATCGGATAACGCATCCCCTCGGCCTCCATGGCCTCGACCAACAACCGATAGGCGGTCACCATCACACGGGTATTGCTCGACTTCATCGACACGACGACCTGGTCGAACTCCATGCGCTGGCAAACGCGCAAAAACTCCATGGCCGACACGACCATGCCCTGCGGCGTATCGCCCCAACGGTCGAAAACGCGCTTGGCCAACGACCCGTGGTTGACGCCGATCCGCAAGGCGACGCCCCGGCAGCGGCACTGCTCGATGAGCGCCTCCAACTCGCCGTGATCGGTACGATAATTCCCGGGGTTGATCCTCACCTTGTCGACATGCTGCGCCGCCACGGCAGCCGCTTCGGGCAGAAAATGGATGTCGGCGACCAACACAGCTTCGATCCCCTCCTCGCGCACGCGGCGGGCAATGTTCTGCAAATTCTCGGCCTCCCGCCGCCCCTGCGCCGTCAAACGGACGATGCGACCGCCGGCAGCCGCGATACGGCCGATCTGCGCCACGCAGGCCTCGGTGTCGTTGGTGTCGGTATTGGTCATCGACTGCACCGCCACGGGGTTTCCGCCCCCGATCCGCACCTCGCACGTCGCAGCACCGGCAACATCGGTTCGGGCCTCCGAACGCCCCGCCGCGAGACTCGAACCTCCGATCCGCACCTCGCACGTCGCACGCCGGAAAAACTTCGTCAGATTCATATCATTCGATCTTTACTTTGCAAAAGTAACCGAAACTCCGCCCAATCCCAAATTTAAATGTATACTCCTTTTAATTCGCTTCTTCAAAAGAAAAACTCCTTGAACGAACTTCATCGATTCGGTATTTCATAGGTGTTTACTTGATATTGAAAAACACAAGCCACTTTTATACCTTTAAATATTCATCCGAGTCAACAGTTCTTCTGTCGTCAAGGCCATTCCGCCAAGTTCGGCCACTCTGTTTTTGAATTTTTTATCATTGGTTATCAGTGTCAAACCATTTTTAATGGCAGTTTCGCCAATCAGAGCATCATGAGCATTGTTCGAATTGCCGGCTTCCAGTTTTTGTATCAAACCACTGCCATCATTGATCTTTGCGCTACCGATTCTTGAGATACCGACACAAAAAGATTCTGTCGGAACTTTATAAGGCCTTAGCTCCGTCATTGAATTGAATAATCGCGCTCTTTTTTCTGCGTCTGGGCACTCATTTATTTCATCAACTTGCAAATGAGTAATATAAACCTCTACCCCATTTCGAGTAAGAATATCCATGTCGATCTTTCCTGCGACAATGTCATCAAAGACGTTCGAGTCGAAAATTACCTTTATCATACGATCCTTATTTTCCCCATTTCCTCGTCTCAAAAAAATAAAGCTTTTAAGTAATAATTTACTTAAAAGCTTTATTCGAGGTCTGAAGCGGACGCCGCAAAACTTAATCTGTATTAATTTATTATTATCTTATTTGATTTGTATTTCAGTATATTATGAGTATATTTTATTAATTACGAGGTCTGTAAATTTTAGAAAATATCGTCGATGTATGACAAATGTATTACAAA
>JAIECN010000098.1:15659-17197 GCA_029068505.1 Alistipes sp. | reverse complement strand
CGTAGAGGGTGCCCGCCGTGCCAAGGCCATGGTGGCCAAGATGGACGAACTCGGCTTCGGCAACTGCACCAACACGGGTGCCTGCCAAGCCGAGTGCCCGAAGTCGATTTCGATCGCCCACATCGCCCGGCTGAACCGCGAATTCCTCTCGGCGAAGTTCGAAGACTAAAAAAGAGGGTTCCTCCGGTGCGGCTGTTGCCGGCCGCACGGAAGTCTTTCATGGAAAGCCCCGCCCCGGGCATCGAGAGAGCATAGGCTCATCAATGTTTCAGGAAGCCTCGCTTTCACAACAAAACCTGCAATCGGAAAAGATTGCAGGTTTTGTTTTTAAAGCGGCGCCATGGCCGAGGAGGCAGGAATTCCATATTCGCCCGCCGGAACAAATTGTCCGTCCCTCGGCCCGCCGGGCCGGAGCATCCGGTTCGCGGCGCCGCAGCCCGAAAGCAAGAAGATAAAAAACAGCCCCATGCAGATGCTGGACGCAGCGCACGGCGCGCGCGATAGCGCGGTTCCCGTTGTTCAGCGGGTTCACGTTGCCTGAATTGAAGTTCAACATGCCGGCGTTGACATTACCCGCTGCGTAGGACGACGACGACCAAGCATAGCCGTTCGTGCCGACGTTCTCCAAGGCTCCCGTCGCGTTGCTGCGGTAGCCCGCGGCAACCATGAAAAAGCAATCGCTGGAATGGATGCAGCGGCGGAGTCTCGCGGAACAACACCGCAGCAAACTGGGATGGACAACTGACGACACCGCAAAATCGCCCGTCGCGAAAATCGCACACGCATGCTTCTTGCGTCTTACGCCGTCAGCGGATTGCTGAATCTACACACCACACTGGCGGAAGCCGTAGCCTGCCGCCACTCCGGGTCGGATGGGAGCTGTCTTTTATCTAAAGTATTATTTTGAGTATTTCCTGATATCCGGCCGTCTTTGCCCGCGACACCTTAAATATATATAAAACGCCCGCGCAACGATGTAAAGATAATCAAATCAGCCGAAAAATCAAATTTTTTCGAAAAAATCAAGTACTTTGTATTGCATAATACCAAAACCTGCATTATATTTGCAACATAAAAATAGCAAACACCGCCGAATCATGAAAGAAACGATCAACGCCAACATCGGCTCGGTAGCGTTCACCGTCGACCTGGACGCCTACCTGCTCTTGAAAGAATATTTAGACGACGTGCGCAGCCGCCTGTCGGCCAACATCCAGGAGACGATGGAGGACATCGAACGGCGCTTCGCCGAGATTTTCCACGAACGCATCGCTTCGCCCATGCAGGTCGTGACGGTCGAAATGGTGCGTGCGGCCATCGAACGCATGGGCCAGCCCTCCGATTTCGGCGAGCAGCACCGGCCTGCCGAACCCTCGTACCCGATGCTGCGCCGTTCGCGCACCGACCGTTCGATAGCGGGCATCTGCGGCGGCCTGGCCGAATTTTTCGGCGCCGACCCCACGCTCGTGCGGATCGTCACGCTGCTGCTGATCCTCTGCGGCGGCCTTTCGCTCTGGGTCTACATCATCCTCTGGATC
>JAIECN010000098.1:0-15559 GCA_029068505.1 Alistipes sp. | reverse complement strand
CGCTCGTGCGGATCGTCACGCTGCTGCTGATCCTCTGCGGCGGCCTTTCGCTCTGGGTCTACATCATCCTCTGGATCGTCATTCCCGAGGCTCCCGCCCCGAAATTCACGACAACCGACAAAAAACAATAACGACATGACAACCGAAAAAAGAAAACTCTACCGCACGCGCAATGGACTGATCGCCGGCGTCTGCGGCGGTCTGGCCGAGTTCTTCGGTCTCGACACGGCGCTGCTGCGCATCGCCACCTTGATATTGATCCTCTTCGGCGGCCTTTCGCTCTGGGTCTACATCATCCTCTGGATCCTCGTGCCCAAGGCCCCCAAACAACTTAACGCTTGACCCCTATGGCTGAAGACAACGTAAAGGCGCAGATGCGCAAAGGCATCCTGGAGTACTGCATCCTGGCCATCCTTTCGCGCGGCGATTCCTACGCACCGAAAATCATCGCCGAGCTGAAGCAGACCGAGATGATCGTGGTCGAAGGGACGCTCTACCCCATCCTCACGCGCCAGAAGAACGCAGGACTGCTGACCTACCGCTGGGAAGAATCCCCGCAAGGCCCGCCGCGCAAATATTACACCCTCACCGAAAAGGGCCGCGAATACCTCTCGGCCCTCGATCAGGCCTGGGACGAGCTGGTCGGACAGATCAGCATCATCCGCCGCGGCAAAACCGAAATATAAACCCGAACCAACAACACTACGACTATGAAAAAACTCTTTCTGCTCATCGCCGGGCTGGGATTCCTGGCCGCCATCATCGGCTGTCTGCTGGGGCTGACAGCAAAACAAGTCTTCGCCGACGAACGTTTCTTTGCCCGGCGCGTGGAAGGCAGCGGCCATATCGTTACCCGCACGCAGGAGGTGCCGGCATTCCAAGCCATCGAAGCCTCGCGCAGCGTGGAAGTCATCGTGACCGACACGGACAGCCGCACCGCACGCATCGACGCCGACGACAACCTGATCGACAAGGTCATCGTGACCGTCAAGGAAGGTAAGCTCAAAGTCAGCATCGACCGGTCGGTCAAAGATATGCGCGACTGCCATGTCTCCGTCACGGTGCCCCATCCCGACGGACTCCGCACCCTGGTGGCGAACAGCGCGGCGCAGATTCGCTGCAAGCAGCCGCTGACCGCCGCGGAAACGGCCCTCTCGGCATCGAGCGCCGCCCGCATCGTCGCAACCGTCGAAGCTACGGAGTGCAAGATCGACGCATCGAGCGCCGCAACGATCGAAGCCACGGTAAAAGCCACCGACTGCGGCATCGAAACATCAAGCGCCTCGCAAATCGAAGCTACGGTCAACGCTGCGAAGTGCGACATCGCCGCGTCGAGCGCCTCGAAGATCGAAATCGACGGCACGGCGCAGGAATGCGAAGCCGACCTCAACTCGGCATCGAAACTGTCGGCCAAGAACTTCGCCGTACAGCACTACGACATCGAGACGTCGAGCGGCTCCTCGGCCCGCATCCGCTGCACGGAGCAGCTCAAGGCCCAGGCATCGAGCGGTTCGCACATCCGCTATTCGGGCCAATGCGAAACCTGCATCATCAAATCGAGCGGCGGCAGCGTGCACGCCGAATAACCCACATCGCAAGATATCATGAAAGAGGTAAAGAAATGCAGTCTCTCGGGCGTGGCCTTTACACTGGACACCGACGCCTACGAAGCGCTCGCCGCCTACATCGAGAGCCTGAAGAAAAGCTATGAAAATTCGGCCGACGGCGAAGAGATCGTGGCCGACATCGAAGCGCGCATCGCCGAACTGATCCTCTCGGCGCAGGACAACGCCCACGTGGTCGAGCTGCCCCTGGTGCAAAACATCATCCGCCAGATGGGTTCGGCCGAAGACATCACCGACGCCGACCTCGACGGCGCCCGCCGCGGCGGCCCGCGCATCCCCCGCCGGCTCTACCGCGACAGCGACAACGCCAAGCTGGGCGGCGTCTGCTCGGGCATCGGCAAATATTTCGACATCGACCCCGTGTGGGTGCGGCTGGCGCTCTTCCTGCCGCTGCTGCTCACCTGCTTCCAGTGGGTGCCGCTGCTGCGCTGGACGGGGCCGATGATGGCCAATCTGTTCGGCATCTTCATCATCTGCTACCTGATCATGTGGTTCGCCGTGCCGGCGGCCCGCACCGCCCGTCAGAAGCTGGAGATGAACGGCGAGAAGATCACCGAGCAGACCATCCGCCGCACGACGGCCGCGACTGCGGCCTACGACCCCGACGGACATGCCAAACCGGTGATCGCCGAGGCGGTGTCGGTCATGGGCAAGATCGTGCTGATGCTCTGCAAGATTTTCGCCGGGCTGCTGGTCTTCGGATTCATCATGCTGGCCTGCGCCCTGATCATCGGGCTGTTCGCGCTGCTGGTGGGCGGCCACGATCTGCCGCTCTCGCCGGCATTCCTGCACGACACGTCACTGTGGCTGCCGATTCTCGGCATCTTCGCCATGCTCATTCCGGTCATCCTGCTGATCTACGTCATGATGTGCCTGATCGCCTCGCGCAAGCCGGGCGGCAAGACGGTGCTGGTCTTCTTCCTGCTCTGGCTGACGAACATCGTCGCACTCTCGTGCCTGGCCGTGCGCGAAAACGTAAGCACAGGAATACGCCACAAATACAAGGCGATGGGACGCATGCTCGAAAGCCAAGTGATCATCGACGGCGACACAACGACTCTGGAACGGATGCTCCACGAATTCGAAGACGAAAAGATTGTCGAAAACGACCTGAAATCTGTCCATATAACCGTACCCTCGAAAGGGCTGGACATCGTGGTCGACAAAGAGAAGTCCCGCATGGACATCACGGCCGACGGCAAGCGCATCGCCACCACCGTACAGACCGTCGAGCCGGCAGACAGAAAAACGAACAAAACGGCGCGCAAACCGGCATCCCGGACAAGGGACAACGCTGCGGACGGCACCACTGAATAAGAAGCGTCGAAACGACGGAGCAGCCATGCCGGGCGGGGTTTCGACTCCGCCCGGCATTTTTTGCGGAAATTGAAATAATTACTACCTTTGACCGGTTTTGTTAGTTAACGGAGAACTATGGCAAGTATCAAATGTATCGGCATTCTGACGTCGGGAGGCGACGCCCCCGGCATGAATGCGGCGATCCGTGCGGTGACCCGCAGCGCGATCTACAACGGATTCGCCGTAAAAGGAGTCATGCGAGGTTACAAAGGATTGGTGTTCAACGAAATCGTCGATTTCAAATCGCAGAGCGTGAGCAACATCATCCAGCTGGGCGGCACGATTCTGAAAACCGCCCGATGCAAGGAGTTCGCCACGCCCGAGGGGCGCAGGCAGGCCTACGACAACATGACAGCCGCCGGCATCGACGCCCTGGTGGTCATCGGCGGCGACGGTTCGCTCACGGGCGCCGGCATCTTCGCGCAGGAGTACAACGTGCCGATCGTGGGCCTTCCGGGCACCATCGACAACGACCTGGGCGGCACCGACTCGACGATCGGTTACGACACGGCGCTGAACACCATCATGGAGGCCGTCGACAAGCTGCGCGATACGGCGTCGAGCCACGAACGCCTCTTTTTCGTGGAGGTCATGGGACATACGGCCGGCTACCTGGCGCTCAACAGCGCCCTGGCGACCGGTTCCGAAGCGGCGATCATCCCCGAGATGGAGACCGAGGTCGACCAGCTGGCCGAACTCATCAACCACGGCTTCCGCAAGAGCAAGAACTCGGCGATCGTCATCGTGGCCGAGAATCCCCTGACGGGCGGCGCCACGGCTCTGGCCGAACGCGTCAAGAAGGAGTTCCCGCAATACGACGCCCGCGTCACGATCCTGGGCCACATCCAGCGCGGCGGCTCGCCCACGGCTTTCGACCGCATCCTGGCCTCGCGCATGGGCGAAGCGGCCATCGAAGCGATCATGGAGGGGCAGCGCAACGTGATGATCGGCACCGAGAACGGCAAGATCGTCTATGTGCCTTTCTCCAAGGCCGTCAAGCACAACAAAGGCATCGACCGGCAGAACCTCGATCTGGTAAAAATCCTTTCGATATAATCCTGCGACCCTAAACCCGAACTCATGCTGACGATAAACCGCGTTATTGGCATCGGCAATGCGCTGACCGACATGCTGGTCAATCTGAAAACCGACTCCGTGCTGGAGCGGTTCGACCTGCCCAAAGGCTCGATGAACCTGGTGGACACCCGCCTGCAAACCGAAATATCGAAGTCGGTGGCCGGCCTCCCCTACTCGCTCTCGTTGGGCGGCTCGGCCGGCAACACCATCCGCGCCATGGCGCAGCTGGGCTGCAAGGTGGGCTTCATAGGCAAGGTGGGACAGGACACCACGGGCGACTTCTTCGTCCAGGCGCTCGAAAACCTCAAGGTGGCGCCGGCCGTATTCCGCGGCAAGGAGCGTTCGGGCAAGTGCGTGTCGCTCATCTCGCCGGACGGCGAGCGGACGATGGTCACCCACCTGGGTGCGGCGCTCGAACTGAGTGCCGAAGAGATCGTCCCCGCCATCTTCGAGGGCTACGACTGCCTCTATGTCGAGGGCTACCTGGTGCAGGATCACGCCCTGATCCGCAAGGCGGCCGAGACGGCCAAGGCCTGCGGACTGAAGGTGGCGATCGACCTGGCGAGCTTCAACATCGTGGCCGAGAATCTGGAGTTCCTGCGCGACCTGGTAAGCAGCTATGTGGACATCGTTTTCGCCAACGAGGACGAAGCCAAGGCATTCACCTGCGAAGCCGAGCCGCTCAATGCGCTTCAGATGATTTCGGGCATGTGCGAGCTGGCCGTGGTGAAGATCGGCACGCGGGGCGCCCTGATCAAGCAGGGCGGCGAAGTGGTGCACGTGGGCATCATGGCGGCGGCCAAGCGCGTAGACACGACCGGTGCAGGCGATTTCTACGCTGCGGGCTTCCTTGCGGGACTGTGCGACGGGCTGTCGCTGCGCCAGTGCGGCACGATCGGCGCCATCACGGCCGGCAAAGTGATCGAAGTCGTGGGCACCACGTTCGGCGAAGAAGCCTGGAAAGACATCTACCGTCTGGTCAACAAGGTGAAGACCGAAAAGTACCTGTTTTGAGCAGGCGGCGAAGCAACAGCAGGAGGGAGTGTCCGGAAAGGCGCTCCCTCCTGTTTTATTCGGAAAACAACTTTCATTCGAAAAACAGCCCCCGGGAGATATGCCACCGCATTTTTAACAGCCAGCGGGCCTGGCAAGGCCGCATCGTGCAACACAGCAGCAGCGTGGCGCCCCATTTCATGATTTCGAGTATCCGCGCTTTGCACCGGCGGCGATGGATCGCAGCCCGCAGCCGCTGGCTCCGGCCGACGTTGCGGCACAAGCGCCGGAAATAGGATCCGGTCAGTTTTTCGGGCGGGATGATATGCCATATCACGGCACCGGGCACATACCAGATCGTCTCGCCGCCCCGCAACATCCGCTCGAACAGATCGTTCTCCTCGCCGCCGATCAACTCGCGGCCCACACGCCCCAACGACACGTCGAACCCGCCGTAACGCAACGCCGCGTCGCGCCGGAACGCCATGTTGCCGCCGCCCGGCACCCGCCCGCGCGGGAAAGGACGCACCTCGGGGCCGAAATCCATCGGATTGGCCACGGGCATCTCGGTATATTTCGACATCCAGCGCGGCCGTGCGGTCGTATATTCCGCCACGATACGCCCCCCGGCCACCACGGCGTCGGGATGCGCGGCGAAGAAATCCAGGTAGGCGGCGACGAACCCCTCGTTGATGCGCTCGTCGTCGTCGACCGCCGCCACCGTCGCGGCCTGCGCTTCCCGGAAACCGCGGTTGCGGGCGTAGGAGACTCCGGGTTCGGATTCGTAGACCATCCGCAGGTTGAAATCCGGGTGGGCGGCAGCGAAAGCGGCGAAGCGCGCGGACGTATCGTCGGTCGAGGCGTTGTCGACCACCACGCATTCCCAATCGGCCGGATCGGCCGTCTGCCGCACGACCGATTCGAGCAGCTCCAGCAACGAAGCGGCCCGGTTATGCGTAGGGATGACGAGCGAAAGAAGAATCATGATGCGAAGATAACAATTTATACGGAAAAACCTGCCGGACACCCCGATTCCCGATTATCAATTTAACTTCGTCCAAGATAATTCGATTCAGCAAAATACAAGCATTGGTTTTCGCTTATTCGCACATTGGCTGCGCCCAAGATACTCTCGCTCGGCAAAATGCAAACGAGTTTGCTTTTGCGCTCGCTTATTCGTATCTTTGCATCTTAAGCAAAGACATTTTTTATGGCAGACCTTTCCATCCTGACCCGCCTCGACGGGTTGAAACTCAAATACGAGGAGATCGGGCAGAAACTTACCGACCCCGAAGTGATCGCCGACGTGAAGCAGTTCGTGCAGCTCAACAAGGAGTACAAGGAACTCGAACCGATCATCGAAACGTCGGAGCGTTTCCGCACGGCCATCGCCAACCTCTCCGAGGCCAAGGACGTGTTGCTCAACGACAAGGACGAGGAGATGCGCGAAATGGCCCGCGAGGAGATCGCCGAACTCGAACCGGCCATCGACCGCATGGAGGAGGAGATCAAGTTGCTGCTCATCCCCAAGGATCCGCAGGATTCGAAGAACGCCATCGTCGAGATTCGCGGCGGCACGGGCGGCGACGAGGCGGCCATCTTCGCCGGCGACTTGCTGCGCATGTACACCAAGTATGTCGAGTCGAAGGGCTGGCGCTACGAGATCACATCGTTCTCCGACGGTGCCGCCGGCGGCTACAAGGAAGTGGTAATGAAGGTCTCGGGCCAGAACGTCTACGGCACGCTCAAATACGAGTCGGGCGTGCACCGCGTGCAGCGCGTGCCCCAGACCGAGACTCAAGGCCGCGTCCACACCTCGGCCGCCTCGGTGGCTGTGCTGCCCGAAGCCGAGGAGTTCGACATCGAGATTTCGATGAACGACATCCGCAAGGACATCTTCTGCGCCTCGGGCCCCGGCGGCCAGTCGGTCAACACGACCTATTCGGCCATCCGCCTGACCCACATCCCCACGGGCATCGTCGTGCAGTGCCAGGATCAGAAATCGCAGCTCAAGAACTTCGAC
This sequence comes from Alistipes sp., assembly GCA_029068505.1. Classification (GTDB taxonomy): domain Bacteria; phylum Bacteroidota; class Bacteroidia; order Bacteroidales; family Rikenellaceae; genus Alistipes. The sequence goes on along the minus strand of JAIECN010000098.1, from coordinate 8,482 downwards.
AAGGCGTTCGAGGAGTTGCGCACGCGCGTCTTCAACCTCGAATACTCCAAGTATCTGGACGAAATCGCCTCCAAGCGCAAGACGATGGTCTCGACGGGCGACCGCTCGGCCAAGATCCGCACCTACAACTACCCCCAGGGGCGCATTACCGACCACCGCATCAACTACACGATCTACAACCTGGCAACATTCATGGACGGCGACATCCAGGACTGCATCGACCATCTGATCGTGGCCGAGAACGCCGAGCGGCTCAAGGAAAGCGAACTCTAAAGGCAATTTTTCCGGCACCCGAAGCGTTCGGCAAAAAAAGTCTGCCATGATCCGCAATCTTTTTCTTCTGGCGGCGCTCCTCTGCATGGGGATGCCGCTCGCCGCGCAGCAACGTCCGCCGCTTTACATCGTCAACGGCAAGGAGCGGCCCGCAGAGGAGGTCGGCGCGATCGACACCGACGAAATCGAACGCATCGACGCCCTGCCCGCCGACGAGGAGACCATCGCCCGGTTCGGCCCCGAAGCGGCCAACGGAACGATTCTCATCACGCTGAAATACGACTCGCCGGCCGTTTTCCCCGACTCGCTTCCTTTCGGGCGCTACATCGCCCGCCAGGTGCGGTGGGACAGCGACGAACCGGCCGCCCGGGTGGTCGTGCGTTACAAGATCACTGCGGAGGGGACGGCCGTCGTCGACCGGGTGCTCGAATCGACCGACAACAAGCTGAAACGCCGCGTGCTCAAAGCCGTCGCCGAGGCGCCGCACTGGACGCCCGCGACCAAGGAGGGCCGCGCCGTCGAAAGCCAGGACGTGCTGCGCATCCGCCTGCCCGAAGGCAAACGCATGCCGGGCGAGCCCTATATCCGGATACGATGAACAACGCGGGACCGTCGCGAAAAACCGCAGCATAAGAAAAACGCAAAAAAATCAATGAAAACCAATTCTTTATCCGCCTGGATACTCGCCGTGCGGCCTTATAGTCTCGGTGCTTCGGTCATCCCCGTGGCCGTCGGTTCGGCTATGGCTTGGAGCGACGGAGGCTTCCGTCCCGCAGTCGCCGTGCTGTGCCTGCTTTTCGCCGTGCTGACCCAATGCACGGCCAATCTGGTCAACGATCTGTGGGATTTTCTGCGAGGCGCCGACCAACCCGACCGGCTCGGCCCCGACCGGGCTTTCGCCAAAGGCTACATCACCATGCCGGCCATGAAAGCGGGCATCGCCTGCTTCACGCTCGCCGCCTGCATCGCAGGCTGCGGACTGCTGTTCTATGGAGGTTGGGAACTCATTCTCGTAGGCGCGGCCTGCATACTCTTCGCCTACCTCTATACAGCCGGCCCCTGGCCCCTGGCCTACCATGGACTGGGCGATGTGGCCGTCGTTGCTTTTTTCGGCGTCGTTCCCGCCTGCTTTACCTACTGGATTCAAACCGGCGCTTGGACGCCGCAAATCACCGCTGCGGCCATAGCCTGCGGCCTGGTGATCGACACCATGCTGTGGATCAACAATTTCCGCGACCGCAACGAGGACGCCCGCTGCGGCAAACGCACGATCGTCGTCTGTTTGGGCGAGCGGGTCGGCCGTTGGGGCTACTTAGTGCTCGGAATCGCGGCCCTGGCGCTGTGTCTGAGTCTCTGGATCTTCGGCGGAAGATTATGGGCCGGACTGCTGCCGCTGCTCTACCTGCCGCCGTTCGTGGCCGCATGGCGCAAGATGATCCGCATCGACCACGGCGACGCCTTGAACGTCTGCCTGGGCGAAACGGCACGCAACATGCAATTATTTGGTCTGTTGCTTACCATCGGCATACTTCTGGGTTAAAAAGCATGGCCGAACCCCGGCATATCACCCTGCGCGAACTGCAACGCGCCGTCAAACGGACGCTCGACGAGCGGTTCGAACTGCCGGTGTGGGTGAGTGCCGAAATCGCAGAAATCAAGGTCAACCATTCGGGCCACTGCTATCTGGAACTGGTCGAAAAGGGCGGGACGAACGGCATACCGACGGCCCAGGCCCGGGCCATGATCTGGAGCAGCAACTACCCGCGCATCGCGGCGGATTTCACGACCCGCACCGGCGAACGCTTGGCCGCAGGACTGCATATCTTGGCCAAAGCGCTGGTCACCTATCACGAGATCTACGGCTTCTCGCTCCAGATCACCGACATCGACCCCGCCTACACGCTGGGCGACATGGAACGCGAGCGGCAAGAGACCATCCTCCGCTTGCAGGAAGAAGGCGTCTGGGAGATGAACCGCGAAGTGCCCGCTCCGGCCGGCATGCAGCGCATAGCCGTGGTTTCGAGCGCCCAGGCGGCAGGCTACCGCGACTTCTGCAAAGAGATCGCCGCCAGCCCCTACCGCTTCCGGATCACGCTTTTCGACGCGTTCGTCCAAGGCGCCGGGGCCGAAAATTCGATCGTCGAAGCCCTGGACCGCATCGCCCAACGGCAGGAGGAGTTCGACGCCGTGGCGATCATCCGCGGCGGCGGCTCGGCCAGCGACCTGAACTGCTTCAACGCCTACCGGCTCTGCGCCCATGTGGCGCAGTTCCCGCTCCCCGTGCTGACCGGCATCGGCCACGACAAGGATACGAGCATCGCCGACATGGTGGCCTTCGCCTCCCTCAAAACGCCCACTGCCGTGGCCGGATGGCTCGCAGAGCGGTCGGGGCAGCTCTACGGCGCCCTCGACACGGCGGCCCTGCGGCTGGCCGAAATCACCCGCAGCCGCACCCACGCCGCCGCGCTGGAACTCGAAAAACGGCTGGGCGACCTGCGGGGCCTGGCCGGCGAATGCCTGACGCGCGAAAAGATGCGGCTGGGCCAGCATGCCGCACGTCCGGCCGACATGGCCCGCGAGTTGCTGACACGCCAACGCATGCGGCTCGGCAACGCAGCCGAAATCATCGCGGCGCATAGCCCCGAGCGGCTGCTCCAGCTGGGTTTCGCCCTGCTGCGCAGCGGCGGCCGCGCGATAACCTCGGCCGCCCAGGCCCAAGCCGGCGACGAAGTAGAAATCCGCCTGGCCGACGGTACCCTCAACGCCACGATAAACCACACGACCATATGGCAAAAAAGGAAATGACCTACGAAGAGGCGATGGCCCAGGTCGAGGAGATTCTGGGGCGCATCCAACGCGAGGAGATCACGATCGATGACCTGGCCCAGGAAGTCGCCCGCGCCACGAAGCTGATCGCCGCCTGCAAGGCGCGGCTGCTGAAAGCCGAAGAAGAAGTGAACAAAATCCTGGAATAGACACCCCGACGGCTCTTCCTGCCGTCCTGAACTCCGACCGAAATGTTGAATATGGCTTCTCTGATCCGCTGGGCACTCAACCGCATTCCCCGACCCGTGCTGCAACGCATGGCCGGCTGGGCCGTGCCGCTGGCCGGTCTGTTTTACAAAGGACACCGCGTGGAATGCCCGGTTTGCGGCAGGCACTACCGCAAGCTGCTACCCTACGGCTACGTGCATTCGCGCCCCAACGCGCTCTGCCCCGGATGTCTGTCGCTCGAACGCCACCGGTTGCTGTGGCTCTACCTCACGCGCGAAACCGACTTGCTGCGCACCCATCCCCGGACGCTCCACATAGCGCCCGAAGTCTGCATCATGCGTCATCTGAAGCCCCATTTCGCAGCGCATCCCGAACGCTATGTCACGGCCGACCTGGAAAGCCCGCTGGCCGACCTGCATTTCGACGTGCAGCGCATCCCGCTGCCCGACGCCTCGGTCGATGCCGTGATCTGCAACCACCTGCTCGAACACGTGGCCGACGACCGCCAGGCCCTGCGCGAACTCTACCGCATCCTGCGGCCCGGAGGCTGGGGCATCGTGCTTTCGCCCGTCGACCCGAACCGCGAACGCACGTTCGAAGACGACACGATCGTCGATCCCGAGCAACGCACCCGCATCTTCGGCCAATACGACCACCGGCGCATCTACGGCGCCGACTACGCCGACCGGCTGCGCGACGCGGGTTTCGAGGCGGCCGACATCGACTATGCCGCCGCGTTCGACGAAGCCGACCGCAAGCGCTACGCCCTGCCCGAAGACCGCATCTACGTAGTATACAAACATTGAAACGCCGCCCGGCAGACCGTCGGATCAATAGAGGAAGAAAACGATCCCTACGAAGTGGCAGACGACCGCCGCATTGATGAGCAGGTGCCACACCATGTGGTGGTAGCGGAACCCCTTGCGGGCATAGAACCAGGCTCCTACGGTGTAGAAAATGCCGCCCGCAGCGATCAACGCCAACAACGGCACCGATGCCCGGCGGATGAAAAGCGGGAGGAAGAAGACGATCGTCCACCCCATGACCAGATAGATGGTCAGACTGACGGCGGGGATCGACTTGCGCGACAGCGACTTGTAGAAGACGCCGAACACCACCATGACCCATTGCAGCAAGGTGATCGTCAGCCCCTGCCACCCGCCGATCACCGACACGGCCACGGGCGTGTAGCTCCCGGCGATGGCCACGTAGATGAAGATATGGTCGAGGATGTGGAACACCTCCTTGTGGCGCGACTGCGGGTTCATCGAGTGGTAGAGCGTCGAGGCGAGGAACATCAGAAAGATCGACACCACGAAGACGCTCACCGCAACCGCCGCCGTCGTGCCGTCGGCATCGTGCGCATAGGCCCATACGGCCGAAAAGGGCAGCGCCACCAGAGCGGCCAGCGACATCACGCCGTGGGTGATCGAATTAGCGATCTCCTCGCCTACGGTCGGCACATAGACCGGTCTCATTTTTGTCTGCATACGGGGTCGGAATTCAGCGTGTCGAATGTAGGGATTTTTTGCTATCTTTGCAAATGATCGTTTCTGCGAAAACGGCACCAGGTTAAAAGGTTAGGTAAAATGGACTTTTCACGCTACGAAAAATTCCGCACGCTCGTGCGCGCCTCGCTGCCCGAAGAGACCGCGCGGCTGGCGGACGAGGCCTTGGAGTGGGCCGGCGCGCAGCTGGCGGATCGGCTCCGCTACGACGGCACGCCGCTGCTGGACCATGCCGTGGCGGTGGCGGCGATCGTCATCTCCGAAATCGGCCTGGGCCGCAACTCGACCATCGCTGCGATCCTCCACGACGTGGTGCGTCTGGCCCACAAGCAGCTGACCGGCGAGGAGTTCCTGGCGCTGACCGACGAAATCCGCAGCCGCTTCGGCGAGGAAGTCGTGGGCATCACGGTGGGGCTGGCCAACATCTCGGCGCTCAAGCTCAAGGTCTCCAAGGAGCAGGCCGACAACTTCCGCGACCTGATCGTCAGCTACTCGGAAGACCCGCGCGTGATCCTCATCAAGCTGGCCGACCGGCTGGAGGTGATGCGCTCGCTCGACATCTTCCCGCACGAGAAATGGCGCAAAAAGAGTTGGGAGTCGCTCAACCTCTATGCCCAGATCGCCCACAAACTGGGTCTCTACGGCATCAAGAGCGAGCTGGAAGACATCGCCCTCAAATACCTCGAACCCAAAGACTACGAGCACATCGTGCAGAAGCTCGAAGAGAGCGCCGACGAACGCCGCGCCTTCATCGCGCGGTTTCTGGTGCCCGTCGAGGAGCGGCTGCAAAAGTTAGGTCTCAAATACCACATCAAGAGCCGCACCAAGTCGATCTTCTCGATCTGGACCAAGATGCAGAAGCAGCACGTGCCTTTCGAAGGGGTCTACGACATCTTCGCCCTGCGCATCATCATCGACTGCCCGCGCGAGGAGGAGAAGCAGCAATGCTGGACGGCCTATTCGGTAGTAACGGACTTCTACACGCCCAACCCCAAGCGCATGCGCGACTGGATTTCGATTCCCAAGTCGAACGGCTACGAATCGCTCCACACCACCGTCTCGGCCGAAGGGCGCTGGGTCGAGGTGCAGATACGCACCGAGCGCATGGACGCCGTGGCCGAACGCGGCATCGCGGCCCACTGGCGCTACAAGGGGGTGAACCAGGGCGCGCAGACGAGCGAAATGTGGCTCGACCGCCTGCGCGAGCTGATGGAAGACACGCCCCGCTCGCTGGCGCAGCGCTTCGACGCCAAACCGGCCTCGGGCGAAATCTTCGTCTTCACGCCCAACGGCGACCTGCGCAAGCTGCCCGAAGGGGCGACGCTGCTGGACTTCGCTTTCGACATCCACACTTCGCTGGGGGCGACCTGCGCGGGCGGCAAGGTCAACAGCCGCGCGGCGTCGATCCGCGACGTGCTGCACAACGGCGACATCGTGGAGATACAGACCCGCAAAGACCAGACGCCCAAGGCCGACTGGTTGTCGGTGGTGACGACCTCCAAGGCGCGCAACAAGATCAAGTCGTTTCTGCGCGAGGAGCAGGCCAAGCACACCCGCATGGGCCGCGAAGAGTTGGAGCGCAAGCTCAAGAACTGGAAAATGGCCCTCAGCATCGACGAAGCGGTGGCCTATTTGGGCAAATATTTCAAACTCCGGCTCGGCACCGAGGTCTACGCCCTCATCGCCACGCAAAAGGTCGACTTCGGATCGATCAAGGAGATTCTGGCGCGTCATCTTTCGGGCCAGGCCGAGGAAGAACGCCGCGCTGCAGCGGCCAAGGCCGAAGCCGAGAAGCAGAAAGCCCATGCGGCGCGCGAAAGCGCTGCACCGCAGGACGCCCTGATCATCGACGACGACATCTCGAAAATCCAATACAAACTGGCCCGCTGCTGCAACCCGATCAAAGGCGACGAAGTATTCGGTTTCGTGACCATCAACGCGGGAGTTACCATTCACCGCGCCGACTGCCCCAATGCCAAGCGCATGCGCGAGAACTACCCCTACCGCGTGATCGAGGCGCGCTGGCGCAGCGCGGCCGACGGCGCGTTCCGCGTGACGATCCGCATCGTGGCGGCCGACCTCACGGGCATGGCCAACCGCATCACGGAGACCATCAGCCGCGACCTGAAGCTGAACATCCGCTCGATGAACTTCGAGACCGCCTCGGGCGGTTGCGTGGCCGGCACGGTGGCCGTCGAAGTTCCGGGCACGGGAGTCGTCGACACGCTGATCCACTCGATTCTGCGGATCAAGGGGGTACAACGGGCGTACAGAGTCAATTAAAACGTTTTAACAAACATTAGCACACCGCCGATCGGACAGCGGACAAAACAACGATTTGCCGTCGAGTGTTTCGTCACAGCAACGGCGAGAATACCCGCATGAACGATTCGGCCCAACGCTGCGTGCGCGGACGGTTGAACCACTCGCCGGGCGAAAGTATGCGGCACTGCCGCAGATCGTCCTCATAGACGGCCGCCATCCGGGCATTGAAATCGCGGTCGTAGACGAAAGCGCTGACCTCGAAATTATGCTCGAAGCTCCGGAAATCCATGTTGGCGGAGCCGATGACCGTCAGATCGTCGTCGACGATCAGCAACTTGGAGTGGAGGAACCCCGGCGTATAGAACGCCACCTTGACGCCGGCTTTCATCAGATCGTCCAGATAGGAACGCCCCGCCAGATCGACCACGCGCGAATCGGAGTGTCCGGGCAGCATCAACCGCACGTCGACGCCGGCCAAGGCCGCCTCCTGCAACGCCATGTTCAGGGCATCGGAGGGGAGACAGTAGGGCGTCTCGATCCAGATGCGGCGCGAAGCGCGCGACACGGCGAAGCTGTCGGCCTGCAAGAGCGTGCGCCACTTGCCGAAGGGGCCGCTGGCGACCACCTGCATGATGTTGTCGGTAAAGCGTCCCGCAGCGGGATAGTAGGCCGGGCCGGAAACGTTCTGCCGCGTGGTAGCCGACCAGTCGCTCAAAAACGAAGCCTGCAAACCGGCCGCGCCGCACCCCTCGACCCGGAAATGGGTGTCGCGCCACACGCCCTGCACCGTGCCGCGAACATAGCGGTCGGCGACGTTCATGCCGCCGATGAAACCCACCGCGCCGTCGATCACCACGATCTTGCGGTGGTTGCGGTAGTTGACCTTGCTGGTGAAAAGCGGGAAATTGACATGCAGAAAAGCGCAGACCTCGATGCCGGCGGCGCGCATGCCCTCGAAAAACGACTTCTTCACCCCCATGCACCCCACGTCGTCGTACAATACCCGCACCTCGACCCCCTCGCGGGCCTTGGCCGCAAGCGCGTCGCGCAACCGCCGGCCGGTGTCGTCGTCGCAGAAGATGTAATACTGGACGTGGATGTGGTGGCTGGCAGACCCGACAGCCTCTAACAAAGCATCCATCTTGGCCCCGCCGGCGACGTAGGGCGTGATGCGGCTGCCGTAGAGCGGCACGGCATGGGCGGTCTGGCGCAACAGACGCGAAAGCGGCAGATGATGCTCCGGAACGGCCGGGCCGCCGGCCGGATCGACCTCTTCGAGCCGGGTCGTGATCCGCTTGCGCGTGCGGCGCGAAATGATCCGCTGCTTGGAAAGATTCTGCCCGAAAAAAAAGTAGAAGACCAGCCCGGCGCCGGGCGCCAGCATCAATACAATAAACCAAGGAAAAGTCTTGAGCGGATTCCCGTTGTCGGTGAGGATGACA
>JAIECN010000097.1:6349-9189 GCA_029068505.1 Alistipes sp. | reverse complement strand
TTGTGAATTTGCAAACCCAAACCCACAGAAAACAAACTGAACGCACCATGGAAGAAAACGAAAAGAAAATTTTCGAACCGGCATCCGACATGCCGGAACAAGAACACGAAGAACCGGATTACGACGAAACGACGGACGAAGAAGAACTGAAAGGAGCGCGGCGCAACATGCGTATGGGTTTGCTGTGGTGCGTGGGCGGCCTGGCAGGCTCGTTCCTCTCCTACTACTCTGCCCGAGTGGGCGGACGCTATGTGATAGCGACGGGCGCCATCGTATGGGGAGCCATACAAGCGCTCAACGGACTGACGGCCTACATACAGACCATGCGGGCGCGCGGCGAAAACGCAGCTTGCAAGAAAGCGATCGTGACGGCCGTATGCACGGCGCTGGCGATTGTCGGGCTAGGCTACCAATCATGGCGCATGGTGCAGACCGAAGATATGCCGCTGATGGAAAATCCGCAACCCTACGACTGTCCGGAACTGGGCATACGGTTCACGATACCGGCCGGATTCACAACCATAACGACCGAACACAACGAAGAGACCGACTCGACGTATGCCGTATACCGGATCAGGACATTCAGCCCTTCATATACAATTTACATAAACGGAGTGCCCGGCTTGGGGGAATCGGTCGGGGAAGACTTTGAGTCAGTAGATGATATTGCCGGATTTTTAAACGCCCGGGCAGAAGCATTTTTCCCCGACGGACAATGGATCGAAAACAAAATCGAAGAGATCAATGGCATCCGATTTCTGAAGCATGTCGGACACTTCGAACCTAATTCCACAACAACCACATATCACACGTGGCACAACAGATTGCTTGTATCGTTCAATTTCGATACAAACAGCAAAGAAGGAGCCTCGAAAGAAGCCGAAGCATTTTTGCAAACGCTGGAAACCTATTGATTGATCGGCAAGCATGGCCGACGACGGGCGGAACCTCGCAAAGGGGTTCCGCTTTTTATATCAATAGGGGCCGCCTTTATTAAAACAAGGTCGGGGCGGGCAGCGGGAAAGCAGGCCCCGCGGGACAAAGGTTGTCGATACGGCGCCCGAGCCGCAAGGCCCGCCGCACGGTATAATGCGTGCCGCCGGGCGACCCGTCGAACCAGGCGACCAGAGACCCGGCATGGTCGACGAGAAAATCGTTGCGCAACGCATAGACGCCCCGATGATAGCCGGCCGAGAGGACGACGGTCTCGTCTGCGGCGGCCGCGACCTGCCGGAACCGGACCTGATCGGCGGCGGAAAAATGCGCCGCCTGCTCCTCGAACGGGATGACGGCGACCAGCCGCGCCCCGGGCAACGCGGCCCGGCACTCCAACACGGCCTCGGCGGCGGCCAGATCGAACCCCACGGCCATGCCGCTGAAGAACGTGCGCGCACCCCGGGCATGGCATGCGGCGACGATCTGCCGCAGCGCCCCGTCGGCCCGGCCATCGTAGGTGCGGTGGCCTGTGAAAGCTACCGAAGTGAAAAGATCGTCCGTCATACCGCAAAGATAGCTCTTTTGGCCCGGACTTTGCAAAACGGAGACAATGAATCTTAAAAATCAACAACCATGAAAAACACAAGTATCATCATCACTTCGCTGCTGGGCGGCCTGATCGTCGGCTCGGCCCTCACCATGCTTTTTACCCCGCAGTCCGGCCCCGAAACGCGCAAGCAGATCAAGGATTTCATCAACGACGAAATCGACAAGATGAAAAACCAGGTCGACAAGGTACACGAGCAGATCGAGGAAGCGCGCTGCAAGTGCGAACACTAAACCGATCGTGCATCCGAACGCCGTATGTCGACGAACAACAAAAACGCTTCGGGCGGGCACTTCGCCATCTGGCTGCTGCTCTTCTGCATGGCGGCCGTGATCGCTGTGGTGCTGCTCATCACGGCTCTGGTCGTCTGGCTGTCGGAAGTCCTGGACTCGCTGATCTGGTCGACGCTCGCGGTCGGAGGCTTCTTTACGGCCGCAGCCGCCGGCATCTACCTCCTGACGCTCAAAGGAACGATCCAACAGATCCGCGACCGGCTCGATACGGTCTACGACGTAGCCCGGCTGCTCAAACAAGGCTACGACTGGGTAGTCCACAAACTGGACTTCTTCATCCGCCTGCGCAACGAGCTGCGACGCACCGAATAAAAAAAGAACGGTTCCGAGAATTTTCGGAACCGTTCTTCTATTGGAAGCGACGGGTCTGCCTACTTGAAGTAACGCTTGTAGAGACCTTCGAAACCCTTGCCGTGACGGGCCTCGTCCTTGGCCATTTCGTGGACGGTATCGTGAACGGCATCGAGGTTCTGCTCCTTGGCCAGACGGGCCAGACGCATCTTGTCCTCGCAGGCGCCGCACTCGGCGTTCATGCGCTTGTAGAGGTTGGTCTTGGTGTCCCAGACCACCTCGCCGATCAACTCGGCGAACTTCGAGGCGTGCTCGGCCTCCTCCCAGGCATAACGCTTGTAAGCCTCGGCGATCTCGGGGTAACCCTCGCGGTCGGCCTGCCGGCTCATGGCCAGGTACATGCCCACCTCGGTGCACTCGCCCATGAAGTGGTTCTGCAAGCCTTCCCACAACTCGGCGCTGGCACCCTTGCCGTCGCCGATCTTATGAACGGTGACGAAATCCAGGTCGCCTTCCTGCTCGACGATCTCGACGAACTTCTCCTTGCCAACCTTGCACATGGGGCACTGCTCGGGTGCCTCGGGGCCTTCGTGGATATAACCACAGACGCTGCAACGCCATTTCTTTGCCATAATCGTAAAATGTTTGGTGTGTAATAGTTTTATTTTCTCGATGCAAAAGTAATGAATCGGAACGAATAAACGACAAGCCGC
>JAIECN010000097.1:0-6339 GCA_029068505.1 Alistipes sp. | reverse complement strand
GTCTTTTTTTATATGCCGATAAGCAACGCTTATAAACCGCCGGCGGCCTGCTCGTGCCAAGCGATCGCCTGCTCGACGAGCGCCACGTCGGTCGCATCCTTGAGCAGCACCCGCTTGCTGCGGTCGAAGAGGTAGAGCGCGGGAATGCCCGAAAGATTGTAGGCGGAAGTCTCGCGCACGACGCACCCCTTGTCGTAGGAATTGATCCAGGCGGCAGGAATGTGCTCGCGGTAGGCATGCCATTCGCCGAGGTCTTCGTCGGGATAGAACGCCAGCACCCGAAGCCGCCCCTGCTCGATCAGCCGGGCGAGCATGGGCGAAGCGCAAATGGCATCGCGGATCTGACGGCACATGGGACACCCGGGATTGTTGATGAACAACAGAACATAATCGGCCTGGAGACGATAGAGCGAACCCGAAGCCCCGGAAGCCAAGGTATAACGGAAATCGTTGGCCTGCTGTCCCAGGCGGTTCTGCATGGCGATGCGCAACTCGTAATCGGGGCCGATGCGCTCGTACTCGTCGTAGAACGGCGCGGCCAGCTGCGCCTGGAGCACGGGAATGTAGAACTCGTCGTTGCGCAACGCCGAATTGGGGTCGGCGAGCACCTGCGAAGCGAGCCAGACGAAGTAATCCAACATGGGACGCGAAACGGCGGCCCGCGCCATGAGCGCCTGGATAGGCGCCGGATCGGTCGGACGATCGGAAATCACGGTAATGAACTGCGCGTAGAGGTCCAACATCCGCGCACTGTCGGCCTTGGCGACGAAAAGCGTGTCGCCGAAATCGAACCGGTCCCAAAAATGCTCGCGCAGGAAGTCGCGCTTCTCATCCATCGAAAGCGCCGCGGGCGGAACGGGCGGCAAGAACACATGCTGCGGCACAGGTGCCGGAGTACGGGGCTGCGCAGCGCGTCGTCCGCACGAAACGAAGGCGGACAAAGCGAAAACGAAACAAAACAAACGGAACATGACTGCCGAATTTTGAAGTAAAGATAGAGCGAAAAAACAGCAATTCAAAATACGCACGGGCTTTTTTATTTCTCGCTCATAATTTCTATTTTTGACTTCGCCCAAGATACTCTCGCCCGACAAAATGCAAGCGAGCTTGCTTTTACCCTCGCTTATTCCTATTTTTGCGCTCGCAATGAACATGAACCGTGAAATAATGCGCATAGCGCTGCCCAACATCGTGTCGAACATCACCGTACCGCTGATGGGCATCGTATCGACCGCCATAGCGGGCCACTGGGGCGCAGACTCGGCAGCGACGATCGGCGCGCTGGCCATCGGAGTCTCGATCTTCAACTTCATCTACTGGAACTGCTCGTTCGTACGCATGGGCACGAGCGGCCTGACGGCCCAGGCCTACGGCGCGGGCGACCTCCACGAATGCACCAACATGCTGGCCCGGGCACTGACCGTGGCAGCGCTGATGGGCGTTCTGATGGTGGCGCTGCAATGGCCGGTGGGCGAACTGGCGCTCTGGGCCATGAACGGCGGAGAAATGACCCGCGACTACTTCTACGCCCGCATCTGGGCCGTGCCGGCGGGCATCATGCTTTTCGGATTCAACGGCTGGTTCACGGGCATGCAGAACGCCATGATTCCGATGTGCACAGCATTGGCGGTCAACATCGTACACATCTTGTGCAGCCTCTGGTTCGCATTCGGCCTGGATATGGGCATCGTAGGCATAGCCTATGCCTCGGTGCTGGCCCAATGGTGCGGCGTGGCGCTGTCGGCGGCGCTGCTGGTATGGAAATACGGCCGGATGCTGACGAAGATCGAATGGCCGGAGGTGCTCGACATCGGCCCGCTGAAAACCTTCTTCGTCATCAACCGCGACATCATGCTGCGCACGCTCTGCATCGTAGCGGTCTACACGTTCTTTACAGGGGCGTCGGCCCGCATGGACGACCCGGCGCTGCTGGCCGTGAACACGCTGCTGCTGCAACTTTTCACGCTCTTTTCCTACATGAACGACGGATTCGCCTATGCGGCCGAAGCGCTGACGGGCCGCTTCATCGGCGCCCGCGACCCGCAGTCGCTCAAGCAATGCCTGCGCCGCTGCATCTTCTGGGGCACGATGGTATCGGTCGTCTTCGTGGGCATCTACCTCGGAGGCTGGCGCGAACTGGTGGGCCTTTTCGTCGACCGCTCGGCGCCCGACGCCCCGACGATCATAGCTCTGGCGGGCCGCTACATAGGCTGGATCATCGCGATTCCGATCGCCAGCGCCATGCCGTTCATCATGGACGGCATCATGGTGGGCGCGACCGAAACGCGCGTGATGCGCAACTCGATGTTCCTGGCCACGGCCGCCTATTTCGCCATCTACTACGCCGGCTATCCGCTCATCGGCAACAACGCGCTGTGGCTGGCGTTCATGCTCTACATGTTCCTGCGCGGCGTGCTGCAATATTTTATGACGGGACGCCTGCGAACGATCGAAAACAAAGCGACCGAATAAAACCTGAACGGCCGGAAACATCCGGCCGCCCAAGGAAAAACGAAACTCCCCGCCTCCGAAAGGAAGCGGGGAAATTTCTATCTGCATCGGTCTTGCGGCTAAGCCGCAAGACACTGTTGCTGCGCCCTGTGCTGTAAAAAAGCACGGCGCACCGCCCGGCCACTGCTATTTTGCAGTCCGGAACCAATCGATGTCGATCCAACCGGCGTCATTCTTGCGCACCTCGGCATCGGCGAAGTAACCGACCTTGGCACCGATCCAATGACCGGCCTCGGCGGTAAACGCATCGCCCAGCTCGTGGAAACGCTTGCCGTCGGTGCTGAACGAGAATTTGCACATCAAGCGCGGCGTACCGTCGGCGTTCCATTTCTGCTCGAAGCGGCAACGGAACCACACGTCGACCGGATCGCCCGAAGCAGCGAACTCCTGCGAGGCGTCGACCGTCTCGGGCGCGCCTTTCTTCATGGCGCGCTTGCACGCGGTGCGCTCGACGACGAGCTTGCCGCCGGCATAGCGCAAGCCGATCGTGGCATAGTCGTGGCCCATGACGATCAGACCGGCCCGGTCGCCCTCGTAGGAGGGATGGAAACGCAATTTGGTCGTCGCCGTATAAGTCGGCGCGTTGACCTTCTGCAACAACAAGTTGCCGTTGTCCGAAAGGTTGCGCCACCCCTCGGGACGGTTGTGGCAATAGAGCCGCAGCTCGCCATCGGAGGGATTGGGGAAGTACCAACCGAACTGGGGATTGGCGTGCCACTGCCACTGCAAACCCAACGTACGGCTGTCGAACTCGTCGCTGTCGGCCGGAGTCTTGACGGCGCTCTTGACGCGCGAAGCCGGCTTCTTATAGATGTCGACCGGCTCGCCGATGCCGTCGCCGTTGCGGTCGACGCCGATGATGCACCAGTCGTCATCGCTCCAAGTCACGGGCTGCAAATGCACCACCCGGCCGTAGGCATACATGTCGACGAAGTGGACGAACCACGAATTGCCCTCGACGTCGTCGACCCAACCGCCCTGGTGCGGGCCGGGGGTCTTGGTATTGCCCTGATGCAACACCACGCGGCACTCGTAAGGCCCCCACGGCGATCTGGAACGCAAGACGATCTGCCACCCGGGCTTGACGCCGCCGGCGGGCGCGAAGACATAGTACCAACCGTTGCGCTTGTAGAACTTCGGCCCCTCGACCGTGGGATGATCGCCGTGGCCGTCGAAGATCATGACATCCTCGCCGATGAGACGCTCGCCGTCGGGCGTCATCTCACTGACGCTCAACACGCTCTTAAGCCCGGCGCACGACCCGGCCCAACCGTGGACGAGGTAGGCCTTGCCGTCGTCGTCCCACAAGGGGCAAGTGTCGATCACGCCCTCGACCTTCTTGACGAGGTGCGGCTCCGTCCACTCGCCGCGCGGATCCTGCGCTTTGGTCATGTAGACGCCGACATAGGGGTTGCCCCAATAAATATAATACCAACCGTCATGGAAGCGAATGGCGGGCGCCCAGACCCCCTCGCCGTGACGAGGCTTGTCGAAATGATCGTAGGGCGGCTGCGCGGCGAAAACGGTGTTGACGATCTCCCAATTTACCAAGTCGGTCGAATGGAGAATCTGCAACCCGGGAACGCAATTGAACGACGAAGCGGTCATCCAATAATCGTCGCCCGTACGAGTAACGTCGGGATCGGAATAATCGGCATAGAGCACGGGGTTCTTGAACTTCCCGTTGCCGAGGTCGGGCGTCCAGACCGTTTGAGCGGCGGCGCCGAAGGCAGCAAAGAACAAGCTGCAAAGAAGCAATGTTTTTTTCATAGGTAAACAGGTCGGTTAAAAATGGCCCGTCCAGTCGTTGCGGAACTGTTCGGAGCCGGTCTTTTTAGCGAAAATGGATTCGGGCGAATACTCGGCGGCCTCCTCGTCGGAAAGCTCGTGCGACCAGGCGACACGGCCGCTGCGGTCGGCACCGGGGCCATAGCAGCGCCACTCGGCATAGAACGAAGTGCGCTCGCGGGCGGGATCGCGCCAGTTGTGCCACCCCTCGGGCCGGACGGCGGCGGGGAGTTCGCACCGGAGCCACACGGTACGGGCCGTAGACTTCCAAGGGCGCCCGAGGTAGAGCTTCGAGACGCTGTCGTCGGCCGTCACGCGGCAGTTGCGGAAGACATAACCGTACTTGTTGCGCTCGGTAGTCGAAGCGGCCGTGATGTAGCTGTCGGCCTTGCAATGGATCGTGCAATCGTCGAACAAGACGATCGAAGGGCCGAAGATGAAGTCGGTCGTACCCTCGATGTAGCTGTCGATGACATGCACGCGCGAGACGTAACCCTTGGTAAAGAACGTATCCTGATCGCCGATCAGGCGGCAGTTCTTGATCAGAATGCGGTCGCCGCGCGTTTCGAGCGCCACGGCCTGCCCCACCCTGCCGGCGTCGTTCTCGACGGTCAGATGCTCCAACGACACCTCGTCGGCCTGGATCGACATGGTGTAGGAGTCATAGGTAGTCATCTCGTAACCGTCGACGACCTTGCCCGAGAAGTCGTCCCAGACGATGCGCACCTCGTCGGGCGTCTCGCCGGCGCCGCAGATCGCCACCTTGTCCTTGTAGACATCGAGGGTGATCTTCTCGCGGTAGATGCCGGGCATGATCGTCACCTCGCGCCAATGCTCAGGCTTCGAAGGCAAGGCATCCAGACAAGCCTGGATCGTAGTGAAGTCGCCGCCGCCGTTGCAATCGACGACGTAGAGGCTCTTTTCGCCCTGCGGCCTACAACCGCAACAGACGCACAAGAAAAACAATAAAAACTTACTTTTCATTTTCAATTACAACGTTACTCCCGTCTTGAAGATGGCGATCTCCTTGAAACCGGTCTTCTCGTGGAGCAGGTGCTCGCCGTCGGCCGTGGCGAGAATCTTGTCGATGAAACGCTCCAAGACGGCCTGCGGCTCCTCGTCCTCGACCAACGACCCGGCGTTGAAGTCGATCCAATTGGACTTGAACTTCGAGAGCTGCGTGTTGGTCGAAATCTTCATCGTGGGCACGAACGATCCGAACGGCGTACCGCGCCCGGTGGTGAAGAGCACGAGCTGGCACCCCGACAAAGCGAGCGCCGAAGCGGCCACCAGATCGTTGCCGGGCGCCTGCAAGAGGTTGAGACCCTGCTTGCAGATGGGCTGGGTATACTTCAAGACATCGACGACCTGCTGGGCACCGCCTTTCTGGACGCAACCCAACGACTTCTCCTCAAGGGTAGTGATGCCGCCCTTCTTGTTGCCGGGCGAGGGGTTCTCGTAGATGGGCTGGTCGTATTTGCGGAAATAACCCTTGAAATCGTTGATCAGACAAACGGTCTGCTCGAAAATCTGCTTGCTCTCGGCGCGGTCCATCAAGATGGTTTCGGCGCCGAACATCTCGGGCACCTCGGTCAACACGGTAGTGCCGCCCTGGGCGATGAGCCAATCGGAGAAAAGGCCGACGAGGGGGTTGGCCGTGATGCCGGAGAAACCGTCGGAACCGCCGCACTTGAGACCTACACGGAGGTAGGAAAGGGGCAGGGGCTGACGCTTGTCGGCGCGGGTCTTCTCGACGAGGCCGCGGCAGATTTCGAAACCGGCGGCCACCTCGTCCTCGACCTCCTGGGCGATGAGGAACTTGACGCGCTCGTCGTCCCACTCGCCGATGGCCTCCTTGAGGGCCGAAACCTGGTTGTTCTCGCATCCGAGACCCAACACGAGCACGGCGCCGGCATTGGGATGCTTGACCAAAGCGGCCAAGGCACGCTGGGTATTGGCATGGTCGTCGCCGAGCTGCGAACACCCGTAGTTATGGGTATAGACCCGCACGTCGTCGAGGTGCGAACAATCGCACTCGGC
>JAIECN010000096.1 GCA_029068505.1 Alistipes sp. | reverse complement strand
TTTTTATTTTAAAAAACACACAAAAATTAACGGCTATGGTAAAAAAAATTGTACTATCGTTAATTGCAATGCTGGGGGGGGGAATTTTGCTTTCCGCGGCCCAGAACAGGCAGATTTCAGGTACGGTTACCGGCACCGACGGCGCACCCGTGGCAGGAGCCACGGTAGTGGTCGAGGGGACGACCCTCGGCACGACGACGGGTGCCGACGGCAAGTTCGTGCTTGCAGCGCCCGCTGAGAGCACGCTCTCGATATCGTTCATCGGATACCGGCCCGCGCAGGTAGAGGTGGCCGGCAAAACGGTCGTGGAGGTCATGCTCGACGAAGACTCCCACTCCATCGACGACGTGATCGTGGTGGCCTACGGCACCACCACCAAGGAAGCGTTCACCGGTTCGGCCTCCGTCGTAAAGACCGAAGACCTGGCCAAACGCCAGACCGGCAACGTGCTCAACGCCCTGACTGGCGTCGTTCCCGGCCTACAGATGAAAGGCGCGTCGGGCCAGCCCGGTACGGACAGCGGCTTCACCTCGATCCGCGGTTTCTCGTCGCTCAACGCCGAGCGCTCCCCGCTCATCATCGTCGACGGCGCGCCCTACCCGGGCAACATGGCCAACATCAACACCGCCGACATCCAGTCGATCACCGTATTGAAGGATGCCGCCTCGGCCGCGCTCTACGGCGCCCGCGGTGCCGCCGGCGTGATCCTCATCACCACCAAGAAGGGCGCCTCGCGCGATGCCGTCATCAACTTCGACATGAGAATCGGCGTCAACCAGCGCGCCACCCAGAACTACGACGTCATCACCGATCCGGGCGAGTATTACGAAGCCTACTACGCCCAGGCGTTCAACAAATTCTACTACGGCGACGGCATGAGCGCGGAGGACGCCAATGCCAGCGCCAACGGGTTGATATACACCAACCTGAAATACAACGTCTTCACCCTGCCCGACGGCGAGGATCTGATCGGCATGGACGGCCGGCTCAACCCCAACGCCACCCTGGGCAACATCGTGACGGACAAGAACGGCAACAAGTTCCTGCTCCTGCCCGACGACTGGGACGACGAAATCTACGACTCCTCGGTACGCCAGGAATACAACCTCAGCATCTCCGGCAGCACCGACCGCACCAACTACTTCGCCTCGCTGGGCTACCTCAACGACCAGGGCATCATCGCGCACTCGGACTACAAGCGCGTGTCGGCCCGTCTGAAAGCCGACTACCAAGCTAAAAAATGGCTGAAGATCGGCGGCAGCATGGCCTACGTCAACGGCGACCAGTCGCAAAACTACGGCAACGCCATCAGCTACGCAGCCCAGATCGCTCCGATCTACCCCATGTACATGCGCGATGCCGAGGGCAACATCCTCACCGACCAGTACGGCTACACGGCCTACGACTACGGCAACGGCGCCAACGGCGGGCTGCAACGCCCCATCCTGCGCAACGCCAACCCGCTGGGGCAGGCCGATCTGAACAAATACCAGGTGCTGACCAACGAATTCAACACCTACGGATTCGCCGAATTCTCGATCCTCGACGGACTGAAGCTCAACGTCGACGGCAACTACTTCTTCAAGAACTTCAACACCAAGCAGTACGTCAACGCGCTCTACGGCACGGGAGCCGACCAGAAGGGGCAGATCGCGCGCATCATGCAGAACAACAT
Organism: Alistipes sp.; assembly: GCA_029068505.1. Classification (GTDB taxonomy): domain Bacteria; phylum Bacteroidota; class Bacteroidia; order Bacteroidales; family Rikenellaceae; genus Alistipes. The sequence continues at coordinate 22,952 of JAIECN010000096.1, read as the reverse complement.
CTCCTACAACCTGCGCCAGACGCTCTCCTACACCAAGACGTTCGGAGACAAACACCACTTCAACGCCTTGCTCGGCCACGAATACTTCAACCAGAAGACCGTCTATCTCGGCGCTGAAAGCCACCTGATGTTCTCCGACAAGATTCAGGAACTCAACGCCGCGATGAAGGTCGACAACGCCAAATCCTACCTGACGGAGTACAACACCGAGGGTTGGTTCGCGGCTGTCAACTACGATTTCGACAACAGATACTACGTGTCGGCCTCCTACCGCCGCGACGCTTCGTCCTACTTCCACCCCGACCATCGCTGGGGCAACTTCTGGTCGCTGGGCGGCGCCTGGATCCTCTCCAAGGAGCGGTTCATGCAGGGTGCGGCCGGCTGGCTCGACCTGCTGAAAGTCAAGCTCTCCTACGGCGAGCAGGGCAACGACAACATCGGCGCCTTCCGCTACCTCGACCTCTACAGGCTGGCCGCCGCAGGCGACGACGTGGCCGCTTCGTTCGCCAGCAAGGGCAACTCCGAGATCACCTGGGAGACGACCGGCAACCTCAACGCCGGCGTCGAATTCAGCTTCTTCGGCGGACGCCTGGCCGGTTCGGTCGATTACTACGACAAGAAGACAACCGACCTGCTGCTGTGGGTGTCGACGCCCGAGTCGGCAGGTTACCGCGGATCGTACCGCAACATCGGCGGCGTACGCAACTACGGTGTCGAAGTCGACTTGTCGGGACGCATCCTCGACCTGAAGAACTTCAGCTGGGACGTCAATTTCAACATCGCCCACAACACCAACAAGATCACCTCGCTCAAGGGTGCCGGCCCCCTCAAGGAGAAGGGGTTCAGCGAAGCCTTCTACTGGTATGAGGAGGGCAAGAGCATCTACAACTTCTACACCAAGTCCTACGCCGGCGTCGACGACCACGGCCAGGCCATGTACTGGCATGTCAACGCCGACGGCAGCCGCGAAAAGGTCTACGACTACAACAGCGCCTCCGACGAGGAGAAGGGCGACACGCTGCCCGACGCATTCGGCGGTTTCGGCACCACGTTCCGCTTCTACGGCTTCGACCTCTCGCTCACGTTCGACTACCAGATCGGCGGCCGGCTCTACGACAGCCGCTACGCCTCGCTGATGAACGTATCGACCCGCTGGCAGGATTCGGGCGGCGCCATCCACCGCGACGTATGGCAGTCGTGGACTCCGCAGAACACGTCGAGCGACATCCCGCGCTTCCAGTATGCCGACCAGTACACTTCGCAGATCTGCGACCGGTGGCTGACCGACGCTTCCTACCTCAACCTCCAGTCGATCAACTTCGGCTACACGCTGCCGCGGAAGTGGATTTCGAAGATCGGGCTGGCTTCGCTGCGCATCTACTTCGCGGCCGAAAACGTCTGCTTCTGGTCGAAGCGCCAGGGATTCGATCCCCGTTCGTCGTTCGGCGGCATCCAGTCGACCGACCGTCATGCTCTCTCGATTCCGACGGGCCTGAGCTATGCACCCATCCGCACGTTGTCCGGCGGTCTTCAGGTCACGTTCTAAAAATTGCGAAAAACCGAAAAAAGATTACGTAATATGATAAAGATTCTGAAAACAGTCGGATTGAGCTGTGCGGTTCTTCTGCTCGCCGCCAACTGCATCAAGGAAGTGGAACCGCAGAACAACCTCGTCTCGGGCGGCCAGATCGAACAAGACCCCGCTGCATTCTCCAAATTGGTCAAGGGCATCTTCACCCCGATGATCGCCAATTACATCGTGATGTCCGAATGGCCCTGGGACTTCGCCTACCCCTCGCTGATGCTCGAACGCGACTTCATGGGACAGGACTACGTGGCGGCGGACAACTTCTGGCAGATATGGTACACGGTGCACACCGCCCTGGGCGCCGAGTATGCGGGCTGCCAACTCCCCTGGTCGTTCTACTATCAGTTGATCAACAACTGCAACACCATCATCGGCATGGTGCCCGACTACGCTTCGGCCAGCACCCCGCAGCGCCACGGCGCAGGCCTCGCCTACGCCATGCGCGCCTTCGCCTACATGGATCTGGCCCGCATGTACCAGTACACCTACAAGGGCAACGAGGACAAACCCACCGTTCCCATCGTCACCGAGCACACCACCGATGTCCAGAAGGCCAACAATCCCCGGGCCACGAACGAGGCGATCTGGAAGTTCATTCTCGAAGACCTCGACAAGGCCGAAGCCTGCCTGGCCGACTACCGCCGCAGCGTCAAGACCGAACCCGACATCAACGTGGTCTACGGTCTGAAGGCCCGTGCCTTCCTCACGATCGAGGAGTTTCCCAGCGCGGAGAAATACGCCGCCCTGGCCCAGGAAGGCTACACGCCCATGACCCGGCAGGAGTGGCTGGACAAGACCTCGGGATTCAACAACCTGGCCTGCAACGCCTGGCTGTGGGGCATGCAGCAAAGCAACGACGACCCCATCATCAAGAACTACGGCGGACTCTACTCGTGGATCGGGTCGTTCTGCGTCGAGCAGTCGTTCGGCTATGCCGGCATGGACGGCGGCAGCTTCCCGATGATCGACGCCCACCTCTACTCGACGATTCCCGACACCGACTTCCGCAAGCAGGCGTTCCTCGCTCCGGAAGACGCCGGGTCGCCCGAAGATGTGGCCAAATACACCGACTACCGCCCCGCGTCGGCGCTCGCTTTCTCGCTCGACGAGCTTCCGGCCTACACCTCGTTCAAGTTCCGCCCCGGCAACAAGGGTTACACCGACTACACGACAGGTTGCGCGGTAGGCATTCCGCTCATGCGCGTCGAAGAGATGATGCTCATCGAGGCCGAGGCCATCGGCATGCAGCCCGGACGCGAAGCGGAGGGCAAGCAGAAGCTCGAAGCCTTCGCCGCCCTGCGCGATCCCTCGTATACGATGCCCGCACTGACGTCGTTCCGCGACAACGTATGGTGGCAGCGCCGCGTCGAGCTGTGGGGCGAAGGATTCGCCACATTCGACATCAAGCGGCTCAACAAGGGCATCATCCGCAGCTACGCAGGTACGAACCACCTCAAAAGCTATCGCTTCAACACCGACGGCGTGCCCCAGTGGATGAACTACGTCATCGTAGGCACGGAGTTCGACAACAACCTGGGACTGGGCGCAAACAACCCCACGCCCACGCCTCCCGCAGGCGGCGATTCCCCCGAATACGAATTCTAACCGACAATACGACAAACCATGAAAAAGATACTTTATTCCGCCTTGCTCCTTCTCGCCGCCGCAACGATCGGCTGCGAGGAGGCCGACAACGGGTCGAGTTGCGACACGGCGCCGGCAGTGACCATCTACAAGCTCGAAACGCCCGTCAAGAACGACCCCGACATCGACTGCAAGCTGCGCATCGTTCCCAACACGGTCGCCCGAGCCGTCTACGTGCTCCCCGAACTCCTGAAAGACAAACAGGCTTTCATCGCCGCCGAGGGAGCGGACGCCTACGTCGATCGGGTGATCGAAACGGGTACGCGCCATGAGGCCGAAACCCTGGAACCGCTCTTCGAAGGATTGAAAGGCGACTACGCCATCACGGTCGTCGCCGAGGGCGCAGGCCAGCGCATCCCGTTCGAATACGTCTTCAACGGCATCGTCTGGCTGCCCGCCGGAAGCAGCCTGGCGCTTACGAACCTGATCGGATACCTGACCGACGAGAACGACCCCGACTCGTTTCAGCCCTACACGGCCGAAATCGCCCTCTACCGCAAGAGCAACGGCAACGAATTCTTCGTCCAGAACTTCTTCGAGCAGATTTCGGGCGGAGACTGCAAACAGGAGCAGGATCAACGGCTCTACTTCTCGTTCGACAAGAACAAGAAGCTGACCGGCTTCACCCCGGAGGGCGGAAAACTGATCTACATAGGAGACTATCCCTACGCAGGATATTGGGATCCGTCGTCCTACGGCTCCTACTGCACGATCAAGCAACCCTCCGAGCAAGAGCCGTACTACCTGATTTCCACTTTGCTGGCCGATCTCTCCAGCGGCACCCTCTATCTCGGCCAACGGATCTTACTGACCATGGACAAGGCCATATGGCATGGCGCCGAATGATCCGCCGCCGCTCTTTTCAAGCCGGTTTCCTATAAGGGAACCGGCTTTTTTCTCAAGACGGCACAAAACCTGCAAACTGCATAGATTCGCAACAAGCCGCAGCCCGAGCCGAGCAGGCTTGAACCGCCGCAACAAGAAAACCTGGACGAAGTGAAGATTTTTTTGTAACTTCGGCCTTGAAAACAGAAACACATCGTTATGTCTTTTGCAGAAATACATCCCGAAATCCGTTACGTGGGCGTCAACGACCGTACGACCACGCGTTTCGAAGCCTTGTGGCCGCTGCCGGCCGGAGTCTCGTACAACGCCTACCTGGTCGTCGGCGAGCGCATCGCCTTGATCGACACCGTCGAGGAACGCTTCGGCGGCCGCCTGCTGGAAAACATCCGCCGCGAAATCGGCGACCGCAAGATCGACTACTTAGTCATCAACCACATGGAACCCGACCACTCGTCGTCGATCGAGGCGCTGCGCCTGCGCTATCCCGACATCCGCCTGGTGAGCAACGCCAAGGCGCTGCAAATGGTCGAGGGATTCTACGGGCTGGAAGCCGCGACGCTCGAAGTCAAGGAAGGCGACACGCTCGACCTGGGCGGGCTGACCCTGGCATTCTACATGGCGCCCATGGTGCACTGGCCCGAGACGATGGTCACGTGGTGCCCCGAGCGGCGCACGCTCTTTTCGGGCGATGCGTTCGGCACGTTCGGCGCCCTGAACGGCGGCGTGACCGACTCGCAGCTCGATCCGGCGCTCTACTGGGACGAGATGCGCCGCTACTACGCTTCGATCGTGGGCAAATACGGTTCGCCCGTGCAGAAAGCCTTGGAGAAGGTGCGCAGCCTCGACCCGGCGACGATCTGTTCGACCCACGGCCCCGTCTGGCAGGAGCGGATCGGGCAGGTGCTCGACCTCTACGACCGGATGAGCAGCTACCGGGGCGAATCGGGCGCCGTTATCGCCTACGGCTCGATGTACGGCAACACCGAGCAGATGGCCGAGCGCATCGCCCGCCACCTGGCCGAAGCCGGCGTGCGCAACATCGCCATGCACAACCTCACCTACGCCGATCCTTCCTACGTGCTGCGCGACATATTCCGCTACGACACCCTCGTCGTGGGCGGCCCGACCTACAACGGGGCGCTCTTTCCGCCCGTGGCGCAGCTGCTCGAAATGGTCGCCGCGCGCAACATCCCGCAGCGCAACTTCGCGTTCTTCGGCTCGTTCTGCTGGGCCGGCTGCGCGGTGCGCAACATGGCGGAATTCGCCCAGCGCATGAAATGGGAACCCGTAGCGGATGCCGTCGAAATGAAGCAGGGCTTCAGCGACGATGCCGACGCGGCCTGCCGCCGGCTGGCGCAGCAGATCGCCGCACGCATGGACAAAACGGCCGGAAAATGAAAATCGCGATCGTAGGCACGGGCTACGTAGGACTCGTCTCGGGCACCTGCTTCGCCGAAATGGGGCTGGAGGTGACATGCGTCGACACCGACGAAACGAAGATCGCGCAGCTCCGGCAAGGCCGGATGCCGATCTACGAACCGGGGCTGGCCGAGCTGGTGCGCAAGAACACGGCAGCGGGGCGCTTGAGCTTCGCGACCGACCTGGCGGAGTGTCTGGACGATGCCGAAGCGGTCTTCTCGGCCGTCGGCACGCCGCCCGACGAGGAGGGCGCGGCCGACCTGCGGCAGGTGCTGGAGGTGGCCCGCACGTTCGGCCGCCGCATCCGCAAATACACCCTCCTGGTCACGAAAAGCACGGTGCCGGTCGGCACGGCGCAGAAAATACGGGCCGTGATCGAGGAGGAGCTGCAACGCCGCGGCTGCGAAGTGCCCTTCGATGTGGCGGCGAACCCCGAATTTCTGAAAGAGGGCGCCGCGATCAAGGATTTCATGTCGCCCAACCGCGTGGTGGTGGGCGTCGACAGCGACCGGGCCAAAGCATTGATGACCAAACTTTACCGACCGTTCCTCATCAACAACTTCCGCGTCATCTTCATGGACATCCGCTCGGCCGAGATGACCAAATACGCCGCCAACGCGATGTTGGCGACGCGTATTTCGTTCATGAACGAAATCGCCAACTTGTGCGACCGTGTGGGTGCCGACGTGGAGCTGGTGCGTCAGGGCATCGGCTCCGACGTCCGCATCGGCAACAAATTCCTCTATCCCGGCTGCGGCTACGGCGGCTCCTGCTTCCCGAAAGATGTGAAGGCCCTGGCCCGCACGGCGCAGGAGCACGGCTACACGATGGAAGTGATCGAAGCGGTGGAGCGTGTGAACGAACGGCAAAAAAACATCGTCTTCGAGAAACTATGCCAGGCTTTGGGCGACCTGCGCGGCAAACGCGTGGCGCTGTGGGGGCTGGCTTTCAAACCCGAGACCGACGACATGCGCGAAGCGACGGCCCGGACGACGATCGACCGGCTGACGGAAGCGGGTGCCGAAGTAAGCGTCTTCGACCCTGCGGCCATGGACGAATGCCGCCGGCTCTACGGCGACCGTGTGCGCTATGCTGAAACGATGTACGAAGCGGCCCGCGGGGCCGACGCCGTGGCGCTGGTCACGGAGTGGAAACTATTCCGCATGCCCGACTGGACGCGGCTGCATGCGCTGATGCGCGGCCGCGTGATCGTAGACGGCCGCAACATCTACGACAAAGCCGAACTGCTGGCCGCCGGCTTCGACTATCGAGCCATCGGAAAATAAAACTCTCCGTCCGGCACGCAAATCGAATCCCCGAACGTTCGACACGTCCGGGGATCATCATTTCTGGAGATCGACTCCTCGATCACATGCGGACCTTGACAATGGCCTTGCGCACCTTGCCCTCGCCGACCAGGGGCGCATGCCCGTCCTGCGGGAAAAGCACCGTGAACTGCCCGGGCTGCAAGGTGTAGTAGGTCTGCGGTTCGTCGTCGAAGAACAAAATGTCCTTCTCCTTGTTGAATTCGCCCTGCGGCTTGTTCAGCGCCTTGCGCTCGCTCCAGCCGAACGATTCGGCAGCGCCGCTCAACAGAATCTGGATGTCGATGTACTCGTCGTGCACTTCCAGTTTGGCGTCGCCTTTCTTCTTGAGGTCGCGCTCCATGATGTTCACAAAGATGTCGCGGCCGTCCAGTTCGTGGATGCCCGGCTCCAGCGCCGCCCAGTCGGTCGACGCGATCAACTCGAAAGCCTTCTTCAGGCGCGGATGCACGTTCGCATAGAGCGCGCAATTTTGCAATGAATCGAAAATCATGATGTTATTGGGTTTAGTTTTGAAGTTCAAGAGGGCGGAAGCGCACCAGCACGGGCAGATGATCGGAACATCCGACCTCGGGCACCTCATAGGAGAGCGCCTCCAGATCGGGCGTGCCGAAGATGAAGTCGATGCGCAACATGTCGAAAAATCCGCGGTAGGTGTGCGAATAACCTCGTCCGCACACCGCGAAAGCATCTTTCGCACCCCGCGCCATCGTCCGGTAGACATAGGAAACGGGCGTGTCGTTGAAGTCGCCGCACACGATGCGCCGCACACGATGCGGAGCCGTCGCCGCCACGATCGAATCCACCTGCGCGGCTCGCTGCACCCCGCTGGCCCGCAGCCGCCGGGCCATGCTGCGGAACTTCCGCTCGCGGTCGGCGTCGGCGATGAAGCCGCGGCTGGTGATGTAGTCGTTGTCGGCCGCCTTGATGCTGGTCGAATGCAGATGGTTGTTGTAGACCCGCACCGTGTCGTCGCCCACAGCCAGATCGGCCCATACGGACGACTCGGGCGTGAGCACGACGCCCGAGCGGACGACCCGGTACTTGCTCAAGATGGCCTGCCGGGAGTCGGTTCCCTCGGCCAGCCCGAACCCGGCATGTTCATATTTCTCGGTCAGCGTCTCGTAGCAGGCGCTCGCTTCGGCTGCACGGCGGTTGAATTCCTGGAGACACACGATGTCGGCATCCAGGCTGTCGATGAGCCGCAACATGGCATCGGTGCACTCCTCGCCGGCGGCATCCTGGAAGTAGCGTACGTTGTAGCTCAACACCTTCACGGCCGACTTGCCGTAGGTCTCGGTCTTGTAAGTGCGCCCGAGCTGGGGTTTCCAGAACAGCGATATCTTGAACAGCCCCGCCAGCACGAAAACCAGCATCGCACCGGCCAGCACCCAGCGCCACCGGATGATCCAATAGAGCGCCAGAACGACCGCCGCAACATAGATCGCCGGAGCGGCCAGCCCAAGCAGAGGCAGGAACCAGAGCCGCGCAGGATCGACATAGGGAACGATAAAGACGACCGTCATGGCCGCGGCCACGGCGAACGTGGCAAGCAAAAGCAGCGCATCGGCCAGACGCACCGCCCAGCTGCGCCGCCGCAAGGGACGCCCGGTCACATCGCTGTACAAATCCTCGTTCATCTTAAAAATAGATTACGCCGCGCCGTTTCCACCAGAGCAGCAGCAGAAAACCCCACAACATGCCGCCTACATGGGCGAAATGGGCCACGTTGCCCACCCCGCGCCAGCCGAGCAGCAGCTCGATGACGCCGTAAACGATGACGAACCACTTGGCTTTCATCGGAACGGGCGGGAAAAGCAGCATGATGACCGCATTGGGATGCAGCACCCCGAAAGCCAGCAGCAGCCCCATGACGGCGCCCGAAGCGCCGACCAGCATCATCGGTTCGTGCAAGGCCCACGCAATGGCCGCCTGGATGAGCGCGGCACCCACGCCGCAGACCATATAGAAGATCAGAAACCGCTTCGACCCCAACTCGTATTCGAGCGTGCGACCGAACATCCACAGCGCGAACATGTTGAAAAACACATGTTCGAAATTGGCGTGGAGGAACATGTAGGTAACGAACTGGTAGGTGCGGAAAAACGGCATCCCCACCCACAGCGCGCAGTATTGATCGATAAATACCCTCAACGTGGGCAGCAACGCCATAGCCAAGAAAACCAACACATTGATGATGATAAGGTTCTTGACCACGGGCGGCATCTGGAAGTAACGGTTCATGGATCGCATGGCAATTTTTGCAAAGTTACGTTTTTCCGGCCGATTATCCGAGTTTGGCGCGAATATCTTCCGGCAGAATCTCGGCAAGAACGGTCTTGCCCGAGGGCGAAAAGCTCACGTTGCCCGTCTCGGCCAGCTGCGCGAGCAGGGCCGCAGCCTCCTCGTGGGTGAGCATCGGCACGCTGCGGCGTGCAACGCCGCAGGCCAAAGCGGCAGCGAGGCGTTCGCGCCGCACGTCGCCGAGCGACACGGGCGTCGTGAAAGCCTGCAAAAGATCGTAGATCGTGCGGTCGATCCCTTCGGCTGCGAGATCGGCCGGCACGCCCTTGACGTCGACGGCTCCCTCGCCCGCGAAGTCGATGTCGAATCCCAGAGCGGCGAATTCTACGGCATTCTCCTCCAGCAAGGCGTATTCGTCGCCCGAAAGCACCAGCCGCTCCGGGAACAGCAATTGCTGGCAGACGGCCGAGCCGTTGGAGAGCATGCGCAGGTAGTCCTCATAGAAGATGCGTTCGCGGGCACGCCGTACGTCGACCACCACCAGCCGCCCGCCCCACGTCGCGGCGACATATCCGCCGGCCAGCGGCACCGGATCGGCGAACTCGGGCCGCGGCTCGATGGGCAGCGCCTGCTGCGTGGCATCGGCCTCGGAGGGGATGAAGTCGAAGCCGCTTTCGGACGGTGCGCCGCCCGAGACGAACTCCTCGAACTCTTCGCCGCCCCATGCCCCGCCGCCGGAAAATCCGGCCGGACCGGCCAACCCCGACAACGGGCGTCGGCCGCCCGCCCCTGCCGCCGGAACGTCGGAAAGGGTCACAGCACCGCCATGCCAAGGCACGTCGCCAAAGGCATCGCCGTCGGGATCGGGCGCCGAGAGGTCGATATATTCGTCGCGGAACGGGTTGTAGCTCTCGTCCGACATGGCACGCGGCTCGCAATAGACGGCGCCCTGCTGCAAAACGGGAATCTCCACCCCGCCCTCGCGGTCGAAATCCATCAAGGGCACGGCGCCCGTCTTGGCCAGCGTTTCGCGCACGGCGGCATTGATGATCTGCCACACGGCCTCCTCGTCGGCGAACTTGACCTCGGTTTTCTGGGGATGGACGTTGACGTCGATGCGCGACGGGTCGATCGAAAGATAGAGAAAATACGACGGTGCGCAGTTCTCGGGAATGAGCTTCTCGTAGGCTTTCAGAATCGCGCCGGCCAAATACTGGCTCTTGAAATAGCGCCCGTTGACAAAGAGGAACTGCTCGGAGTTGCGCCGTTTGGCGGCGGCAGGACGTCCGATGAAGCCCTCGATGCGGGCGATCGAGGTATCGGCCCCCACCTCCAGCAGGTTCTGCTTCACGTGCCGGCCCACCACGTCGACGATGCGTCCCGCGAGCGATGTCGCGGCAAGCGTATAGACGGGCGCATCGTCAGCATAGAGTTCGAAAGCGATCTGCGGATTGCACAGCGCCACGCGCTGGAACTCGGTGCGGATCTGCGACGCCGAAGCCGTGCTTTTGTCGAGGAAACGGCGACGCGCCGGCACGTTGTAGAACAGGTTGCGCACGAAGAATTGCGCCCCCACGGGGCACATGACGGGTTTCTGGGCCACGAACTGCCCGCCGTTGATCTCGGTGCAAGTGCCTACCTCGTCGCCCTGCTGGCGCGTGCGCAGCTCGACCTGGGCCACGGCGGCGATCGACGCAAGCGCCTCGCCGCGAAAGCCGAACGTCGAAAGCGCATAGATGTCGTCCACGGCCGAAATCTTGCTCGTGGCATGGCGGTCGAAAGCCATGCGCGCATCGATCGGCGACATGCCGCAGCCGTCGTCGACTATCTGTATCAAGTCCTTGCCGCCGTCGCGGAAGTTGACCTGCACGCGTCCGGCGCCGGCATCGATGGCGTTCTCCATCATCTCCTTCACGACCGACGCAGGGCGGTTGACCACCTCGCCGGCCGCGATCTGGTTGGCGACGACCTCGGGCAAAAGTCTGATGCGGTCGGCCATGCTATTCGGAATAATCGTTGGGAACCACCACGATGCGCTGCTCCTGCCACTCCACGTCGCTCACCTGCGACTGATCGAACGCGTCGGCAGGCGCCTCGGGCTGCTGCAGGCTCCCGGCAGCCGCAGGAGCTGTACTCCGGCTGCGCAGGAAAGCGTCGGCCAGCCGAGGATAGAGCATGTAGATGAACAGCAGCACCAGCACAGCGCCCACAGCCATCTTCCACACCCGCACGCGCCCCTGCTGCTCCTCGCAGCCGCGTCGTGCGGCCCGCGCTTCGCGCTGGGTGCGGATATATTGTCCGGGGCGGTATTCGCGCCCGGCGTCTTCGGCACGTTCGCCCCGCAGCTCGGCACGGCGCTGTTCGCGCGCCTCCTTTTCGGGGTCGTAGTAGCGCGGAATGTAGTTGAACTTGTTCGCGTGGCGCTTGAATGGAGTGAAGCCTAACATGGTGGTGTCTTATCTGAAGAAACTTTTCATCCGCTCGAAGATGTTCTGGTTCTTGACCGACTCGGCCTTCTGGAAATCGGGCATGCCGGCCAGCTGTTCGACCAGACGCTTCTCCTCGGCATTGAGTTTGGCGGGGATCGTGATGTCGACCACCACCAGTTCGTCGCCGCGGCCGTAGCCGTTGACGTCGGGAATGCCCTTGCCGCCCAGACGCAGCACCTTGCCGGCATGCGTTCCGGGTGCGATCTTGATCTTGGCGCGTCCGTCGACCGTGGGCACCTCCACCGTGCCGCCCAGCAGGGCGGTCGTCACGGTAATATTGAGGTTGTGGATCAGGTCGTTGCCGTCGCGGATCAGCTCGGGATCGGGAATCTCCTCGATGAGCACCAGCAGATCGCCGTTCACGCCGCCCTGCCGGGCTGCATTGCCCTTGCCCGTGACCGTGAGAGCCATCCCCTCGCCTACGCCGGCCGGAATGGCGATCTCCACCACCTCCTGGCCGCGGACGGTGCCTTCGCCCTTGCACTGGTCGCAGGGCGCCGTGATGACTTTGCCCGAGCCGCCGCACGTGGGACATACGCCCTGCGTCTGCACCCGGCCGAAGAAGGTGTTTTCCACGCGCATCGCATAGCCCGAGCCGTTGCAGGTCGAACACGTCGAATACGACGCGGCATCCTTGGCCCCGGTGCCGCCGCATTTTTCGCAGGCCACGGTCTTGTTGATCTTGAGTTTCTTGGTCACGCCCGTGGCGATCTCGGCAAGCGTGAGTTTCACTTTCACGCGGATATCCGACCCGCGGTTGACCCTGCGGCCGCCGCCCGACGAACTGCGGAACCCGCCGCCGAAATGTCCGCCGAAGATGTCGCCGAACTGCGAGAAGATGTCCTCCATCGAGAAGCCGCCCCCGAATCCGCCGAACCCGCCGGCGCCGCCGGCCGCACCGGCCATGCCGGCATGGCCGAACTGATCGTAGCGGGCACGTTTGTCGGGATTCGACAGCACATCGTAGGCCTCGGCGGCCTCCTTGAACTTCTCCTCGGCCTGCTTATCGCCCGGATTCTTGTCAGGATGGTATTTGATGGCCGCTTTGCGGTAGGCCTTCTTTATTTCGTCGGCGTTAGCGTTCTTCTCTACGCCCAGCACTTCGTAGTAGTCCCTTTTCTCTGCCATGATCCTATTCTCCTACAACCACTTTTGCGAACCGCAGCACCTTGTCGCCCAACATGTAGCCGGTCTGTACGACGTCGATCACACGGCCTTTCTTCTCCTCGCCGGCCGCAAAGCGCGCCACGGCTTCCGACAGATCGGCGTCGAATTCCTTGTCGCGCACGTCGATTTCGGTCACGCCTTTCTGGCGCAGCGCCTCCGTGAACTTCTGCGAGATGAGCGTCACGCCGGCGCGCAGGGCTTCGAGGTCGTCGCTCTTTTGCATGGCGTCGACGGCCCGCTGCACATCGTCGCGCACGGGCAGCATGGCCAGCAGCACGTCGCGCCCGCCGGTCTCGACCAGCTCCATCTTCTCACGCAAGGTACGCTTGCGGTAATTGTCGAACTCGGCCTGCAAACGCATGAACTTGTCCTGCCACTCGGCGACCTGGGCGTTCATGTCCGGTTCCTGCGCGGGCGCGCCGTCGGCTGACAAGGTGTCAGCCGCGCCCTGCGAATCGTCTGCCACATTGGCACACGGCTCCTCTGCGCAGGAGGAATCGGCCTGAGCGGCGGGAGCGCCCTCGATGTCTTCAACTTCCTGGTTATAAACCTTTTCTTGTTCCATATAGTCTTGTTTTCCGATATTCTGCTCTATAATTTGCACAAATTGCATACCAGCTCCCGGCGTGTCAGCCGATGATGAAAATAGCCGGCCGCTTCTGCATTTCGGGCAGCGCAACGCGCCGCCACTCCCCCGCCGCAAGCGTGCGGATCGCCTCGCCCGGAGCCGTGATGTCGACCGCCACGGTCAGCCGCGTATCGGGCGCCAGCACCTGCAAGAGCTGCTCCATCAGCTTGGCGTTGCGGTAGGGCGCTTCGATGAAGAGCTGCGCCTGTCCCTCGCCGTGCGCCCGCCGTTCGAGCCGCCGGATCGCCTGCGCCCGCTCGGGCAGCTTGACGGGCAGGTAGCCGTTGAAAGCGAACGACTGCCCGTTGAGTCCCGAAGCCATCAGGGCCAGGATGATCGACGAAGGCCCCACGAGCGGCACCACACGGATGCCATGCCGGTGGCACGCCTCGACCGCCAGCGCCCCGGGATCGGCGACGCCCGGCACCCCGGCTTCGGAGATCACGCCGGCCGACCGTCCGGCCAGCAACGGCGCCACCAGCTCCTCGATTTCACGCCCTGCCACGGTGTGCTCGTTCAGCTCGCGGAACTCCAGCGTGTCGATGGGCCGGGCGATGCCGGCCTTCGAGAGAAACCGCCGGGCCGACCGCGTATTCTCCACAATGAAGTAATCCAACCCGTCCAGCACCGCCTTGTTGGCCGCAGGAAGTACGTCCCAGGGCGCCGTCTCGTCCGAAATCGGACACGGCAATAAATATAAAGTACCCAAATTTCCCATTTTACCTCTTTTTTCCCGGCTCGCAGCCCCTAAAACGCGCAGGCATCTGCAAACCGCTGTTTCTTGAGGTGCACACTGCACGTTCGCACCGCCGCCCGGACACCGGCAAAACTATTCTTTCAAGTAAATCCGTTTTACCCGCGCCGAAACGGAGGTCATGATTTCGTAGGGTATGGTTTCCAGCACGCGGGCCATCGTTTCGAGGTCGTTGCCGGGCGTCGGCGAGAAGATCACGGCTTCGTCGCCCTCGGCCACGCCGGGTATCTCCGTGATGTCGATCATGCAGCTGTCCATGCAGACACGCCCCACGATCGGCGCCGGGCAGCCGGCCACCAGCACCGACCAGCGGCCGCAGCCCAGGTGGCGGTCCAGACCGTCGGCATAGCCCACCGGAATCGTCGCCGTGACCGAAGGGCGCACGAGCTTTCCGGCACGGCCGTAGCCCACCGTATCGCCCGCCGGCAGATGCTTGATCTGCACGATGCGGGTCTTGAGCGTCGAAACGGGCTTCAGAGCCGGCGTATGTTCCCAGCCGAAGCCATAGAGTCCCAGCCCCAGGCGGCACATGTCGAACTGCGCTTCGGGGAAACGGGCGATCGCCGCCGAGTTGGCCGTGTGGCGGATGACCGGGTAGCCGAGGCGGTCGGCCAGCGCCCGGCTCATGCGGTCGTAGCGGGCGATCTGTTCGCGCGTGTAGTCGTCTTCCTCGGGCATGTCCGAGCAGTTCAGGTGCGAAAATACCGTCGCCGCCTTCACTTCCGGCATCCCCGCCAGCACTTCGCCCAGCCGCGCGATCTCCTCCTCCACGAATCCCAGACGGTGCATCCCCGTATCCAGTTTCACATGGATCGGATAGTGGCGTTCGCCCGCCCGGGCCGCCGCCGCGGCAAAGGCTTCGAGCGAATGGAAGCTGTAGATCTCGGGTTCCAGGCGGTTGGCGATCATCGGTTCGAAGCTGTCGGCATCGGCGTTGAGCACCACCACGGGCATCGTGATGCCCCGCTCGCGCAGCAGCACCCCCTCGTCGGCGAAAGCCACGGCAAGGTAGTCGACGCCTTGATGTTGCAGCATCTGCGCCACCTCGAAATCGCCGGCGCCGTAGCTCCCGGCCTTGACCATCGCCACCAGCTTCGTCCCGAAGCCGAGCTTCGAGCGGAAATGGTTCAGGTTGCCGATCATGGCATCCAGATCGACTTCCAGCACCGTGGTGTGGCTCTGCCGGGCCAGCGCATGGGCCAGTTTCTCGAACCGGTATTCGCGGGCGCCCTTCAGCAGCACGGCCCGTCCGGCCACCGCATCGCGGCCCAGCCGTTCGATACACTGGTCGGTCGAGGCGTAGAACGACTTCTCGCAGGAAAACAGCGCTGCATAGCGTTTCAGCTTGGGGCCGATGCCCACCAAGCAGTCTATCCCGGCCCGTTCGACCATGCCGGCCACACGGCTGTAAAGTTCGTCGTCGTCCAGACCGCTCTGGGCGATGTCGGAAAGCACCAGCGTGCGCCGCCGCCCGAGCGCCACGGAGTGGAGGTAGTCCAGCGCCAGCGCCAGCGAGTTGAGGTCGAGGTTGTAGGCGTCGTTGATGAGGATCGAGTCGTTGATGCCGTCCTTGACCTCCAGACGCATGGCCACATGGGGCGCCGCCGAGAATGCGGGCGCCGGGAAACGCATCGCCGCGCAGAATGCCTCGACGATCTGGGCGTTGCGACGCGACGCGGCGTTGCCGATCACGGCCTGCGACACTTCGGGGAACGCCGCCGCATCGATAGGTTTGCGTTCGGGATAGCGCGCGGCGATCATCCGCCCCAGCGGCTCGTAGTAGCTATGATAGATGATTTTCGAAGCGCTGCGCGCCAGAATCAGCTTCTCGTCGCACTTCTGCTCCAGGTTGAGGAAATGTTCCTGGTGGGCGTCGCCGATCGAGGTGAAGACCGCCACGTCGGGCCGGATGATCCGCTCCAGCCGTTCCATTTCGCCCGGCTCGGAGATGCCGGCCTCGAAGATGGCCAGCTGCTCGTCGCCCTCCAGCATCAGCACCGAGAGCGGCACGCCCAGCTGGGAGTTGTAGCTCTTGGGCGAGCGGTAGAACTTCATGCCTGCGGGCAGCTCCTCGGCGATCCACTCCTTGATGACGGTCTTGCCGTTCGACCCCGTGATGCCGACCACCGTGCCGCGGAACTGCGCCCGATGATAGGCCGCCAGCGATTGCAGCGCCTCGATGGCGTTGCCCGCCACCGCATAGCCGCAGCCCGGCAGCGGCTCCACTTCGCGTTCGACCAGAAACGCCCGCACGCCGCGGTCGTACATCTGTCCGATGAAGTCGTGCGAGTCGTGGTTGGCGCCGCGCAAAGCGACGAACACGGGACTATCTCCCATTTCGCACGAGAGCGAGCGGCTGTCGGTGACCACCGACCGCACGCAGACATCGCTGCCCAGGAACTTGCAGCCGCAGATGGCGGCGATTTGCGACAACTTATATTCCATAAAAATCCTTTTATCCCAATTTCACGACCGTTATGCCCGCACCGCCGCGGTCGGCATGTTCGTCGACCGCCGACTCCACCTCGGGCACGGTGCGCAGGTAGCGGCGTATCTCCTCCTTGAGCGCGCCGGTGCCCTTGCCGTGGAGGATCGTCACCGACCCCACGCCCAGCATCAGGGCGTCATCGACGAACTGCTGCACCAAGTCGAGCGCTTCGGCCGCACGCATGCCCCGCACGTCGATATGGTCGCGGAACGCCAGCTTGCGGGCCGAAATGTCGGCCGACACCACCGTGCGGGCCGTCGCAGGCCGCGTCGCTTCGCGGTATTCGTTGTTCGAAACCACCGTCAGCAACTCCTTGTCTACAGACGTCAGCATCTGCCCGAAAGCGACCTGCGCCTTGCGCCCTTTGACGCTGCGCACCTCGCCCACCATCTCCTGCCCGGCCATGCGGACTTTGGCGCCCGGTTCCACCTCGCGTTTCTTCGGCGGCTCCGGTGCCGACGGCGAGGCGTTCTTTTCGCCTTGCTGCGCCTTGCGCTCGGCACGCCGCTGCTGCCGGCGTTCGATCCGTTCGATTTCGCGGGCGATGTCGGCATCGCGCCGGGCGGCTTCGGCTTCGACGGCCGCCGTGCGGAAGTCGTCCAGTTCCTTGCGGGCCAACCGTGTGATTTCTTTCTCGGCCTGCGCCTCGCGGATGGTGCGGATCGTGTTCTCGATCTGCCGGTTAGCTCCGGCGATCAGCGCCTCGGCTTCCTGCCGGGCCTTTTTCAGTATCTCCTGGCGCTCCGCACGGATTTTGGCCAGCTGCTCCGCATAGGTCTGCTCCAGCTCCTCGACCTTGCGGTCGGTCACGCGGATGCGGTCGCGCTTCTGCTCCCAGTAGTGTTTGTCGCGGGCGATTTCGCGCAGCTGCTTCTCCAGGTTGATATGATCCGACCCCGCCTTGTCGGACGCCGCCCGGATGATCTCCTCCGGAAGCCCGATCTTGCGCGCGATCTCCACGGCGAACGAGCTGCCAGGCTTGCCGGTTTCGAGCCGGAACAGCGGGCGGATATGCTGCACGTCGAACATCATGGCGCCGTTGGCTATGCCCTCCGTGTTGGCCGCATAATACTTAATATTGGCATAGTGAGTCGTGATGACGCCGTAGCACCCTTTTTCGAGCAGCCGCTCCAGAATCGCTTCGGCGATCGCCCCGCCGATGATCGGCTCGGTGCCCGAGCCGAACTCGTCGATGAAGACCAGCGTGCGGTCGGAAGCCCCGGAGAGCATGTGCTTCATGTTGAGCAGGTGCGACGAATAGGTCGACAGGTCGTTGTCCATCGACTGTTCGTCGCCTATGTCGATGAAGATCGACCGGAAGACCGGCAACTCGGAAATTTCGGACGCCGGCACCAGGAATCCGCATTGGAACATGTACTGCACGATGGCGGCCGTCTTCAGACACACCGACTTGCCGCCGGCATTGGGGCCGGAGATCACCAGGATGCGTTTCCGCCGGTCGAGCTGCATGGTCAGCGGCACGATTTCGCGCCCCTGCGCCCGGAGGGTCTGCTGCAAGAGCGGATGGCGCGCATCCTTGAGCACCAGCCGGTCGTCGGTCGAAAGAATCGGCTTCGCGCAGCCGTTCTGCGAGGCCCAGCGCCCTTTGGCGCGCAGCATATCGACCTCGGCCAGGTAATCGCCCGAGGCTGCGATCAGCTCCGCATCGGGCCGCACGGAGTCGGTGAATTCGGTCAATATGCGCACGATTTCGCGCCGCTCGGCATACTCCAGTTCGCGCAGTTCGTTGTTCAGTTCGACCACCTCGACCGGCTCGACATAGACCGTGCGGCCCGTGGCCGACTCGTCGTGTACGAAGCCGTTGAGCTTGCGCTTGTTGGCCGCAGAAACCGGGATCACGGTCTTGCCGTCGCGCACCGAGAGCTGGGCGTCGGCTTCGACGATGCCGGCGCTTTTGGCTGCCGCCAGCACCTGCTGCAAACGCTTGGCGGCCTGCCCCTCGCGTTCGCGGATGGCCCGCCGGATTTCGGCCAGGGCGGGCGACGCGCCGTCGCGGACTTCGCCGAAACGGTCGACGATCGCATCGATTCGCCGCACGATGTCGGGAAACGACTCGACGCCCCGCGAACGGGCCGCGAGCGCAGGGTACTGCTGTTCGCGCGCGCCGATGAAGTCGACGGCTTCGCCTACGATCGCCAGCGCCCGGCGCAGCGTGACGACCTCCTCCACGTCGAGGTAAGCCCCCTCCACGCGCAGCTTGGCCGTCAGGTGTTCCGTATCGGGATAGTCTCCGCCCGGGAAATCGCTCTCCATGTCGAGCAACAGACGCATTTCGTCGGCAAGCGACAGCCGGCGCAGTATCTCCTGTCCCGAGGTCGAAAAGGTCTCCCCCTCCAGCAGGCGGCGTGCGGCGTGCATGGTGCACAGCGCAGCGACCTGCCCGCGAAGCCGGTCGAAACCCGTCTTCTGCTCGAAAGTCGCGGGGTAGACCATCACTCGGCCGCCTTGAGCGAATCGCGGTGCGCCCGGATCGCGGCCTTGGCGGCGCGCCGGTCGGCCCGCTCCTTCATCTTCTCGGGATCGCGCCCGAAGATCGAGAAATGGACGTAACGCCCCGGATAGGCTTTTAGATCGGCCAGCAGCGTAGACAGATTGCCGGTGGCCATGGTCAGCGAGTCGTACAGCGCCGGGTCGTTCATGATCTTGCCCGCGGTGCCGCCGCCCTCGTTGAGCTTGCGCAGTACGTCGTCGAGCGACCCGGCGGCATCGGAAAGCCGGCGGGCGAATTCGGCGTCGGCCAGCTGCGCGGCCACCCGGTTCAGATTGCCCACGATGCTGTCGATGCGTCCGGCGTTGGAGCCGAGCGTGCCCGAGAACTGCGCCAGGTTGTCGACCGCCGAACGCAGGTTCTGCTTCTCATCGGCCAGCAGGGCGCTCAGGTCGCCCGTCAGCGTGTTGAGGTGGCCGAGCGTCGCCGTGATGTTGCCCTCGTTGGCCTCCACCAGACGGCTCAGGTCGGTAAGCGTGCGCGACAGATCGCCCGTGACCTGCGAAATCTTCTGCTTGAGGAAATCCAGCTCCGAGCCGGCCACGTCCATCAGATCGAAGTCGCGGCCCGAACGGATCGTGTCGCCCTTGGCAAAGAACGTGGTCGCCGTGCCGTACTGGATTTCGATGGCTTTCGACCCCATCAGTCCGTTGCTGACGATCTTGGCCTCCGAGTCGGTCGGGATGGCATACTCCTTCTTGATCGTGAAACACAGCACCACGCGGTCGCTGCGCCGCGGATCGAACGTGATGGCCGACACGGTGCCGATCTTCACGCCCTTGACCATGATGGGCGAGGCGGTCTGCACGCCGTTGACCTGGTCGTAGACGGCATAATACTCGACGTTGCGGCCGAAGATGTCGAATCCTTTCAGAAACCGGATGCCTGCCCACGCGGCGCAGATCATCGCCACGGCGAACAATCCGATTTTAGCTTCTCTTTTCATTGTTGACGCTTCATTATTTAACAATCTTGTCGCCCCGACATCGCACGATGAACGCATCGGGGAACGTTTTGCGCACCTGGTCGACCATCAGCCGGTGCGCTTCGCTGCGGGTGTCGCACTCGCAGACGCAATATTTGTAGCGGAAGTCGCCCTCGGCCGTATACTGCCGGACCTTGCCGCTGTAATTCTTGAACTGGCTCTTGTCGTCCAGCTTCACGGGCGTGCGGCTGGAGAGGATCTGCACCGCGAAGCGCACGTTCTGCTTCTTCGCCGGAGCCGCCCCGGTCTTCTCCTCGGGCCGGGAAGCGGACGGCGCGGGGGCAGGCGCCGGAGCCGGTTTCGTCTCGACGGGCCGCGGCTCCTCCTCGGCGCCGCGCGTCTCCAGCACGTAGGCCGAATAGTCCTTGACCGCCTGGAACAGCGCGCACGCAAGCTCCTCCTGTCCCTTCTCCGACTTAAGATAAGCCGCCTCGCGGGGGTTGGACAAGAAGCCTATTTCGGTCAGCACGCCGGGCATGTCGGTGGCATAGAGCACGCGCAGCAGCTGGGGCTTGATTTTGCGGACATGACGGCCGATCTTGCCGTAGTTGTTCTGGATGCAGCGCGCCATGGCCATGCTGTACTCGCCGTAGGTGAACTGCAAATTCTGGATGTAGGCCCGCACAATGGCCGCCGTACGTTCGTCCGACATGTCGATCAGGTCGTCGCGGTTGTTCTCGTAGAGGGCGTTCTGGTTGTAGTGCTGCTCCTTGGGACTCTCGCCCATGACCAGCGTTTCGACACCCAGGGCCGAGGCATCGTCGGCCGCATTGACATGGATCGAAATGAAGAGGTCGCCGCCCGCCTTGTTGGCCACGTCGGCGCGCATCTGCAAATCTTCGATCTTCGTGCGGGCCAGCGACTTGTCGGTCGTGCGCGTATAGACCACCTTCACGCCGGGCATCCCCTCCTGGATCATCCGGCCCAGACGCAGGGCGACCTTCAGCGCGAGCGTCTTTTCATAGGCGCCGAAATAATGCGCCCCGGGATCGTCGCCGCCGTGCCCCGGGTCGATCACCACCACCCGCACACCGTATGCGGCATTCCCGGCCGTTGCCGCGTTCGTACAAACGGCAGCCGCCAGAAGTAGCAGGGATAACAATCGCGCGCGCATAGTCCTCTTTTTCTTTCTCTTGAAATTCTTTTCCGTTTTCGTCACGGCCGAACGCGAACCGGGCCGTTCCGGCATCCGGCTTTCCGCACTTCGGCCCTGCCGAAGACACTTTGCCCCGGCAAGGCTCAAATAAATTTGGCAGTGCACTCGGCTTTTCGTATCTTTGTCCGGTTTGAAACGGCGCTGCAAGGCTCCGCAACCCCGATCCGGGCGGTTTTGCCGACTTGTCGGCAAAGTTACGGAATATTTTTGAATTTTGAACAGCACGAGGGCAAAATATATCTTGTCGGCGACCATCGCGATGGTGTTCGTCGGGTCGGTTTTTACCTCCGCCGCACCGCAATCCGATGCAGGCGGACACCCGACCGACACGCTTACCCCGGCGACAAACGTCCGCCGCGCTGCCCCCGGTTCCGCGGACCTGCGCCGCGCCGAAGCCGAACCGTCCGATCCGCTCTCCCGCCAGCAGGAGGAGCCGGCCGCCGATCCCGCCCTTTCCCGCAGCCGGCAGAGAAACGCCCGACGCGCAGCCCGGGCCGAGACTCGGCGGCGCGAGGCTTTCAACGCCCTGCCGCAAGCCGTGCGCGACTCGATCGCCGGGGCGCAGTTCGACTCGCTCGTCGCCCGAAAAGCCGACTCGCTCGCCGCACGGCAGACGGACACGCTTGCCGCCGTTCCGGCCCGCGCCGATTCGCTCTCCGGCAGCACGGCAGGCGAACCCCGCGCCGCCGAGCCGTTCCTCGACGACCCCATCACGGGCCAGAACGCCGACTCGCTGGTCTACGACGTACGTTCGAAGATGGTCTACATCTTCAACCAGGGCGACGTGACCTACCAGAACAGCAACCTGAAGGCCGACTACATGCAGATCGACATGGAGACCAAGCACATCCATGCCTACGGCAAGCCCGACACGCTGGAGGGGCGTCCCATCATAACCAAGCCCGAATTCACCGAAGGGTCGGCTTCCTACCAGATGGACACCATCACCTACAACCTCGCCACCAAGAAAGCCAAGATCAAGGGCGTGGCGACCCAGCAGGGCGACGGCTGGCTGGTGGGCGGCAGCGTCAAGAAGCAGCCCGACAACTCGATCCACATCGGCGACGGCAAATACACCACCTGCGACCACACCGACCACCCGCACTTCTACCTGGCGATGACCAAGGCCAAGGTCATCCCCGGCAAAAAGGTCGTCACGGGGCCGGCCTATCTGGTCATGGAGGATGTGCCGATCTACTTCCTGGGCATCCCCGAAGGATTCTTCCCCGTGAACATGGGTCCCAAGTCGGGTCTGCTCATGCCCACCTACGGCGAGGAGTACACCAAGGGTTTCTTCCTGCGCGGCCTGGGCTACTACTTCACCCTGGGCGAATATGCCGATCTGGCTATCCGCGGCGGCATCTATACGCTGGGGTCGTGGGAAGCCTCGGCGACCTCGCGCTACATCAAACGCTACAAGTACAGCGGCAACCTCGACCTGCAATACTCCAACGTCAAGGTAGGCAACAAGGGCGAGGCCGACTACGTGAAGCAGAGCAACTTCCACATCACCTGGACGCACGCCCAAGACCCCAAGGCCAACCCCGGGTCGACTTTCTCGGCCTCGGTGAACTTCGCCACGAGCGGCTACAGCCGCTATTCGGCCACCAACCTCAACGACA
This sequence comes from Alistipes sp., assembly GCA_029068505.1. Taxonomy (GTDB): domain Bacteria; phylum Bacteroidota; class Bacteroidia; order Bacteroidales; family Rikenellaceae; genus Alistipes. Next base: position 88 of record JAIECN010000096.1, on the reverse strand, counting down.
TCCTCGCCACGCAGACCAACTCGTCGATCTCCTACTCGAAGAACTGGGCCGGCACGCCGTTCTCGCTCTCGGCCAACATGGCCGTGTC
>JAIECN010000095.1 GCA_029068505.1 Alistipes sp. | reverse complement strand
CAGACCAACTCGTCGATCTCCTACTCGAAGAACTGGGCCGGCACGCCGTTCTCGCTCTCGGCCAACATGGCCGTGTCGCAGAACTCGCGCAACCAGACGATCTCCATCACGCTGCCGACCGTGGTCTTCAACGTCTCGCGCCTCTACCCTTTCAAGCGCAAGGAACGCCAGGGCAAGGAGCGGTGGTACGAGAAGATATCGATGCAGTACACGGGCAAGCTGACCAACTCGGTGTCGACCACCGAAGACAAGGTCTTCTCCAAGGAGACCCTCGACAACATGCGCAACGGCATCGAACACTCGCTGCCCGTCTCGGCGACGTTCAATCTGTTCAACTACATCAACATCACCCCTTCGGCCAACTACACCGAGAGGTGGTTCTTCAAACGCACGCTCTACGACTGGAATCCGGTGACCAACCAGACCGACACCCTGCCCTCGCAGTACGGTTTCTACCGGCTCTACAACTACAACTTCAACGTCTCGGCCTCGACGACCGTCTACGGCACGTACGACTTCACCAAGAAGCGCCGCGACCGCAAGCTCCAGGCGATCCGCCACACGCTCACCCCGACGGTCGGCTTCTCCTACGCCCCCGACTTCACCAACCAGAAATACGGCTACTACCGCACGCGCCAGGTCGACTCCACGGGCCGCTTCACCACCTACTCGCCCTATGCGGGCAACGCCTACAGCGTACCCTCGGGCGGGCGTTCCATGTCGCTGAACTTCTCGCTTACGCAGAACCTCGAAATGAAGGTGCTTTCCAAGCGCGACACCTCGGGCATAAGGAAGATCAAGCTCATCGACGAGTTGAGCGTCAGCGGATCGTACAACTTCCTGGCCGACTCGATGGGACTGTCCACCCTCCGAGTGGCGCTGCGCACCACGATCTTCAAGAACTTCGGCCTCAACCTCTCGGCCACGCTCGATCCCTACCGGCTCACGCCCCAGGGCCAGCACATCAACAAAATCCGCCTTCCGGGCCGCGTAGTGTCGACCGGCTGGTCGTTCGGCTACACCTTCAAGTCGCGGCAGGACAAGTCGACGGCCGCCACCAACGACATCACGAGCATTCCGCCCGAGTACCAGAACCCCTACTACGACCCCTACGGCACGATGGATCCCGTGCTGCGGCGGCAATACATGTCGCAGGCCTACTACGACTTCTCGCTGCCGTGGAATTTCGGATTCAACTATGCGGTAAGTTATTCGAGCAGCCCCTACAACAACGGCACGACAGGCTACCGCCGCAACGTGACCCAGACCATCGGCTTCAACGGTTCGATCTCCATCACCCCGAAGACGGGCATCGTCATCCAGGGCGGCTACGACATCATGAACAACAAGCTGACCACCTCGTCGATCACCATCTCGCGCGACCTGCATTGCTGGCAGATGTCATTCTCGTGGGTGCCTTTCGGCTTCCATCGCAGCTGGAGTTTCAACATCGGCGTGAAAGCCGCCTCGCTCTCCGACCTCAAGTACGACAAGTCGCAGTCGATGTACGACAACATGTTTTAAGTAAAAAAGGTGCGCACCGGCAAGTTTGCCGGTGCGCACCTTATTATATAAGTTGCCGCATCTTTCTCAATGCTGCACCTCCCCGATCGCTGCGGGATCATGCTTATATTTGAACACCAGCGCGAAGACCACCGCCACGCACAGCGCATAGCCCGCAAATACGAGCCACGAAGTCGACCAGCCGGCCGTCATCGCAGCCACGGAATGCTGCGAATAGACATAATGATCGACCACAGCCTGCGCCCCGAGCGTTCCGATCGTCGCGCCGATGCCGTTGGTCATAATCATGAAAAGGCCTTGGGCCGACGAGCGGATCGCCACGTCGGTTTCGTTGTTGACGAACAGCGACCCCGAGATGTTGAAAAAGTCGAACGCCACGCCGTAGACGATCATCGAGAGGATGAACATCCACACTCCGGGGCCGGGATTGCCCAGCCCGAAAAGCCCGAAGCGCAGCACCCAGGCGAACATCGCCATGAGCATCACGTTCTTGATACCGAAGCGCTTCAGGCAGAACGGGATCAGCAGGATGCACAGCGTCTCGGAAACCTGCGACAGCGAGATCAGCGCATTGGCATGGTTGGCGCCGAACGTCGAAGCGAATTCAGGCACTTCGCGGAACGACGTGATGAACGGATTGGCGAAACCGTTGGTAATCTGCAACGACACGCCCAGCAACATCGAGAAGATGAAGAACAGCGCCATCTTCTTCTGCTTGAAAAGCGTGAAAGCCCGCAGCCCCAGCGCTTCCACCACACTCTTCTTCTCGTCGCCGCGGCTTACCGGACACTCCGGCAGGGTCATGGCATAGCATCCCAGCACCAGCCCCAGCACGGCGCACTGCACGAACTGCATGTAGGTGGTCTGGAATCCGGCGGCATCGCACACGAGCATCGAGCAGATGAACCCGACGGTGCCCCACACGCGGATGGGCGGGAAAGCCTTTACCGTATCGAAGCCTTTGTTTTCCAACACACTATAAGCCACCGAATTGGACAAGGCGATGGTCGGCATGTAGAACGCCACGCTCAGCGCATAGAGCGTGAACAGCGTACCGAACTGCACGTCGGCGCCCGACGCCATGGCATAGTAGCCGGCACCGCCCATGAAGAGTGCAGCCAGCAGGTGGCACGCGCCCAGCAGCCGCTGCGCCGGCACCCAGCGGTCGGCTACGATGCCGACGACGGCCGGCATGAAGATCGACACGATGCCCTGCATGGCATAGAAGATGCCGATGTGCGACGCCAGATCGACGCCGACCAGATACGACCCCATCGACGTCAGATAGGCCCCCCAGACGGCATACTGGAGGAAGTTCATGATGACAAGACGAAATTTGATTCCCATAACGGTTGGTTTTTATGCACCTTTTCCCGCCTCGGCATGGCCCGAACGAATCGGCGCCCCGCACCCGGCTTGTCGAAAAGGCTGGTTTTACGGTTTTTATTTTGAGTTATCGGTTCATCGGCACGATGATTAAAGCAAATGTATGAAAATTTTTTCGGTTTTTTCTTGGCATTTGCAAAATAATGTTCTACTTTTGCACTCACAAAAATTGAGCTATGGTGTAATGGTAACACAACAGATTCTGGTCCTGTTATTCCAGGTTCGAATCCTGGTAGCTCAACCAGAAAAAGGAGAGACCGCAAGGTTTCTCCTTTTTTCATGCGCCCGATCCATCGGACAGGCGGCAGTGCGATAGTGCGACCATCCGATCCATCCGCCCTATCCGACGACTCGACCTGCCCGGCAATCCGGTTTATTCAGTTTATTCGGTGTCCGACGATTTAACGATTCGGCCTACTTTACCTGCTCTACTTACTCTGCCTGACCGGATTTTCGGTTCGATCCTCCGCCGAATTATATAATAGCGGCGGCCGGGGGGCTGGGACCACCCCCCCCGCGCTATAGGTGGGG
>JAIECN010000094.1 GCA_029068505.1 Alistipes sp. | reverse complement strand
CGATCAGCTCCTGCGGCGATGTTGCGAAGTAGTAGGTCGGAGCCGCCACCACGCCCACCGCGCCGCATTTGTCTGCATGCTGTGCCAGCCGCACGCTCTCGTCGAAAGCCGTGTCGGTCACGCCCACCAGCACGGGTACGCGGCCCGCCACCTGCCCGCAGACAAGGCTCACGAAATCGTAGCGCAGCCGATAGGTCAGGTTCTGCGCCTCGCCCGTCGTTCCCAGGATGAAAATCGCATGTACGCCGCCTTTTATCAGATGTTCCGTCAGCCGGATCGTTCCTTCGCGGTCGAGTTCGTCGTTCCCCTTCAGCGGAGTGATCATCGGGGGGATGATGCCTTTGATTGAGTTCATGTTCTTCGGTTATTTGGTTGTTCGTTTCGTTTTGTGTTGTTCGATCCACCGCAGGATCGTTCCGCAGGTCTCTTTGCCGTAGCGGTAGCGCTCCCGCATCCAGAAGCCGTGGCCTCCGGCAGGGTAGATGTGCATTTCGGCTTTTACGCCGTGTTGTTTCAGCGCCTTGTAGAACAGCAGGCTGTGTTCCGGCACCACCGTCTTGTCGTTGTCGCACAGCACCAGCATCGCCTCGGGCATTCCGTCGTGCACTCGCTTGTGCGTCGAGTAGCGGTCGCAGATTCGCGCATCGCCGCTTTCCGGCCCCAGCAGGTTTTCCCGCGAGCGGGCGCTCGAATAGTCCATCGAGATTACCGGATAGACCAGCACAGCGAAGTCGGGCCGCGTCTCCTCGTCCGGATAGTCCGTGATGAGCGTCGACACGAAGTGGCCCCCGGCCGAGAAGCCCATCGCCCCGATATTCCGGGGATCGACATTCCATTGCGCTGCATTGCGGCGAATTACCCGCATCGCTTGCGCGCCGTCTTCCAGCACCGTCTGCGGATGGCCGTTCGGCATCCGGTATTTCAGCACCATCGCCGCAATGCCCCGGTCGTTGAGCCATTCGGCCGTCTTGTAGCCTTCGTAGGTCACGCACACCTTTTCGTAGCCGCCGCCCGGCACCACCAGCACGGCCTGCCCCGTCGCAGCCGCGGCATCGGGCAGAAAGACTTCCAGTTCGGGATCGCTCACCGAGAAATAGTAGCCCCGTTCATCCACCGTTTCGGGCGTCGCCTCCAGTCCGTTCGCCGTGGGCGCACCGTCCGGAAAAAGTTTCACCCGCAGCGGTTCGGCGGCAGGCAGCGACGTCCACACCATCGCTGCGCCTATGATCGACAGCAGTATCTTCATCTTATTTCGTGTTGTTGGGTATCAAATAGAAGTGCCCGTCTTCGGCGCCCAGCAGCAGTTCCGGCCGGCCGTCGCCGTTCCAGTCCACGGGCGTCGGGCAGGTCGTGTGTCCCGCCAGCACATGGTCGTTCACATTGCCCATGTATTCGTACCACACTTCGCCGTTTTCTTCACGGACGTTGCGGAACCACGCCGCATTCTGGCTGTCCACGATCAAGTCCAGCCGGCCGTCGCCGTCCCAGTCCGTGAAGCAGATTTTGCGGCGTCCCGACTGCCCGCCGATGCCGTCGTTCAGACGCAGCAGCCCTTCCGTGGCGTCGAGCACCCCTTTTTTCGAGTTGTAGAGCGAGCAGTTGGTCGCATGGAATATGCGGCGGCCCGGTTTGAGCAGCAGCTCTCCGGCAGAAGTCCGGAAACGTTCGAAATAGGCCAAATAGCCTTCGTGGTCGAGTACGATCAGGTCGGTCAGTCCGTCGCCGTTCCAGTCCATAGCCACAGGCGTCGTGCGCCATTGCGTGGTCAGCGTGCCCGGTTCGGGATTCCACCAGTTCCACGCCGGCTTGGGTGCTTCGCCTTCCCAGGCCACGCGTACAGGTTGCGCCGGAGCGAGCGCCAGGCCGTCTTTGGCCCCGAGGTTGCGGAACCATTCGATTTTGCCCCAGATCGAGTTGATGATGATGTCGGGAAGTCCGTCGCCGTCCCAGTCGGCCACCGACAGCACCGTGTAGCCCCATTTGCGTTCGGCCGGCCCTTGTATCGAGCCGTTCTCGCCGGCTTGTATGCGGAGCGGCAAGCCGCCTGCCTTAAAGAGTTTCGGCGCGTCCCACATCGGATTTTCCCCGCCCGAAAGGTTGCGGATGAACGCTATTTCGCCGGCCGAATTTCCGGCTATGATGTCTTGCTTGCCGTCGCCGTCCCAGTCGAATGCGCAGGGCGTCGACAGCGCGCCGAACTTGACCAGGTCGGCTTCTTGGCGGAAATAGCAGGGATTCTCGAACTGCGGCATGCCCTCACGGACTTTGCCCGTGTTGCGCACCCACGCCACACGGCCGTCTTCGTCGCCGACCACCAGATCGGGACGGCCGTCGCCGTCGAAGTCCGACACCACCGGCACGATCATCTCCAGATGGAAGCGTATTTCGCCTTTTTTGTTGCTCAGTTGCCGGCCGGCCGCAAAGCGCGGTTCTTCGCGGGTTCCCGTGTTTTCGAACCACGTCAGCCCGTCGACGAATTCGCCGCAGATCAGGTCGAGGTCGCCGTCGCCGTCGAAATCGGCGATGCAGGGATTCGGCGCGCCGTATACGTCGATCGGCTTGCCCGCAGCTTCGATTTTGCCGCGGTTCACATATTTTCCGTCTTTGTTTTCAAGCAGATATACATACCCGTGCAGCGGGCCGCGCGTCCAGCGCCCGTGCTCATCGAACGCATTGTCCCAGCCGTAGTCGTCCCACGTGTCGATCCCCACCACGATGTCCTTGTCGCCGTCGTTGTCCCAGTCAACATAGTTCCACATGTTGCTGCGCGACTTGTTGTAGGTGGCGCCCAGGACTTCGCCCGCATACTTGATCTTCCGTTTCCGGGCATAGGGGGCTTCGAAAAAATCGAGGTGTTCTGTCTCTTTCGACAGCACATAGGACTTCCCGTCCGCCTCCGAAAGACGGATGTTGTTCAGTCCCTTTTCGCTGATGCGCACTGCCGGCGCAAAGAAAGGTTTCTTTGCCGTGCCGATGTTCTTGAAGAAGTAAAGCCCTTTGTAGGGGCGGTCGGGACACGACACCAGCAGATCTTTCACTCCGTCGCCGTCGTAGTCGTAGGGGAGCGGAATGCCCCACAGGCCGACGCCCAGATCGACCGCCAGCCCCGGATTGTTGTGGCGGAGCGGCTCTACACGCTCATCCGACCGGGGGGGGGATTTCGGGGCTGCGTCCGTGGCCGGGCGCTGCGAAGTTTGCGCCGTCGCCGGCATCATGGGCTGCAAAAGCAGGGCGCCTGCCGCAAAAACGGCCGTGCGCAGGAAAGGGT
>JAIECN010000093.1 GCA_029068505.1 Alistipes sp. | reverse complement strand
GTGGTACCACCGGGAATCGAACCAGGGACACAAGGATTTTCAGTCCTTTGCTCTACCAACTGAGCTATGGCACCATCCTCGACAAAGACGGAGGATTCCGTAATTATCGTGGCACAAAGATAGGCAAAAAATCGGAATCTGCAAAAGAATCTCGAAAAATTCGCGATTTTTAATGCCGGGAAACTTTCTGTTCAAAGGATATGCCATGCAAGCAACCGTTTATAAGGGCAAATACGCATCGGCCATCGCCCACCGCGGCCCCCGATTGTCCGGCGCAAATTTCCGCAAGAAGCAAAAACCCCGTCCCGAAACACTGCGCCGAAACACCCCCGCCCTAAAGCACTCCGCCGAGACACTCGGCCCCGAAACACTGCGTCCCGAAACACTCCAACCTAAAACACTCCCCATTTCAAAGTACTCCGCATAAAAAAGCAGGCTGCCCGGGAAGGCAGCCTGCACCAAGGATAAAACACTTATCACGGACGACTACTCTGAAAAGAGAGCGCCGTACCATTCGGCAGGCATACCGCCGTCATCGACGAGCGTAAGCTGCCCCATAACGTAAGAGCCGAACGTAACAGGCGTCCATTCGATCTTGAATGTCTTGCCGACCCAGAAATCGGCGAAAGTCTTGGCTGCACCCTGGTAGAATACCTGACCGTTGCCGATGGAGTCATCTTCGAACGTCATCTGCGTGATCGTAAACTGATCCTCCTCCTCGTTGAAGGTAAGATAGTAGGTGAAGTAGCCCAGGAAGCGGCCCACCTGCCACATCACGATCAAGCGCGGCTGTCCCGATTCGGAGGTGGTGAACTCCAGCTGCACGACGCTCAAAGCCAGACCAAAACGCTGTGCAAGGAACGTATAGGCCGATACCATATGGTAACCGAACTGGTTGTCGGCCTGCGCCGTCGAGGGGAACATCTGCACGATGGTCTGCATGATGGTGTAGAGTTTGCCCGGACCCAGCATCTGGTGGAGCGGGAAAACCGGATCGACCTGCTCCTCGACCACCACCTCGGCGCCGTCGATCACAGCGCTGTACACCTGCGTTTCAGCGTTCCAGGCGAACCCGGTGATGGTCTTGCCTGCGATGACGACCGGCTCGACCAGATCGATATTCTTGTTCTGCTCGATCTGCACGAAGCTCGTGGTCTCGGTCACATTGCCCGACTCGTCCACATAGAAGAACGTGTTCGAACGGCCGTTGAACAGCACGTTGACCTGGGCGTCGCCCACGGGGAAGTGGCAGTTCAGACCCTGCTTGTAGGTAATGACGTCGACCAGCACCGACATCAGACCGCCGGCCTTGATGGAGGTCTCCTCCTCGGCCGTAGCCTTGCGCAGCGAGGCATCCACCCGGTTGACACGGCCCGTCAGCGAGAATACGCCGTCGGCATAGCCGTCGATCTCGAATTCGAAGTCGGTTCCGAGGCCCATGTTGCCCGAACCGCCGCTGATGGTGTTGTCCGGATCGTTGATGATCGTCAGGTAGGAATAGGTGTCGAACGAAAGCGTGGGACGCTGCAACGAACGGATGTTGAATGTCGAGGTCTTGGGCACGCCGTTCAACGCCGGAAAGTTGATGTTGTCGGTATACATGGTCACCTTGTTGTCTTCGGTGAAAGTCATGTAGAACCGGTAGTATCCCTCGTCGGTCATCACGTCGGCGATCCAGCCGTGCTCGGCGGACGCCAGTTCGTCGATGTAGCTCTTGATCATGGCATCGACCCGCGCATCGGCGCTGCCGTCCATGGTAATGACCTTTTCCTCGCAACCCGCCAGGAACACGATCGCGCAGAGGGAAAGCAATATACTTGACAGTTTTTTCATGTTCTGCAAATTTTAGGATTAAACATTACTCCGTGGGAGGAGTGGCCAGCACCGTGGCGATCGCCTCCTGGACGCAGGTTTCGAGGCCCTTGTTGCCCATCTCGTCGTCGAACATCTCGATTCCCCAGGTGTCCCGCATGTAGGACTCGACCAGGGCGAGTTTCTGGGTCAGGGCACCGTAGGCATCCGTAATGGTGGACTGCTGGGCCGTGGCGCACACCACGTTGTCGAACCAGTCCTTGCCGTAGACCAGCACCATGGAGAAGACCTCCACGAAGTCGTCGTCCTTGTTGTTCATGCCGTAGTTGCGCGTGAAACCGCGCTGGAAAGCCTCCGGATTGTTGTAGTTGGGTTTGCCGACGTCGTAGTTCTTCCAGCCCGTCGAATCGTAGAATCCGGCGCTGATGTCCTGGAACGTCTTGTCGAACATGATCGTCTGGTGCATGATGTGTCCGAACTCGTGCAGGATCACATGCAGGAACGACTTCACCTGGTCTTCGTTCTGCGCATCGAACGCATTGACGTTCATCAGCAAGATCTTGCGTCCGCCCTCGGCCTCGCCGAGCTTGATCGAACCGCTCTGGTATTCGGGACTGCCCACGAGCACCACTTTCTTGGGTGCGAGCCGGCACAAGAAATCCTTGCTGCCCGCAGCCTGGAGGAACGGCTCGAACCACACGTCGCGGATGGCGGCCATCATGGGCTGCACGAGGTCGAACTCTACAGGCACCAGACGGGAAGTGGTGATGTTGGAGTACATCTGCGCCGCATCCCAGCGGTAAACGACCTCGATGTTGTAGGGAAGCGTGAAATTCTCGTAGAGCCACTTGTCGAGTTCGTTGGCGGTCTCTTCCGTGCCGCCCAGGCCGGGGATCACCAGGTCGTCGGCGATCGTCTCCTTTTCCCGGCACGAGAAAGCGCCCAGCAAAAGCACCGCAGACAGCAGCACGTGCACTATTCTTATCTTTTTCATATCATTCAAAATTTATGTTGCGACAAACTAATTCCAGGGATTGGGAATGTGGTCATAGGGGTTCTTCTGCAAGCCCGAAAGTTCGGCGTTGCGCGGAAGCTGCACCACGCGACGGTCGTCGTCGGGGGTCAGGGTGCTGGTTTCGCCCGTAATCATGCGGTGCTCCACCGGAATGTTCCAACGCAGGATGTCGAACCAGCGCATGCCCTCATAGAGGAACTCCGTGCGACGGGTGTCGAGCACCATGAGCATCAGCGAACGCTGGAGCTGGCCCTCGTAGGTGTTGGGATCGGTCGTGAAACGGCCGGCGTTGAAGCTGTTCAGCAGGTAGTTGCCCGGCATGGAGAGCGACTCGGCATAGTAGTTCACCACCTTGTCGCGCGAGAGGTAGCAGGCCGTGATCTGGGCACCTACACGATTCTGCACGTACATCGTCAGGTCGTAGATCGCCTTGTCGTACTCGCCGGTCATGGCATAAGCCTCGGCACGGGCCAGAATCAGCTCCTCCTGGCGGAACAGGCTCAAGCGCACGTGCGGCTGGCCGGTCAGGTCGTCGTCGGACTTGAAGTCCTCGTACATCTTGGGCACGTACGACGGCGAGTTGGCCGACGAGAAACCGTAGGCCGGCAGGTTCCAGCCGTAGCCCGTGGCGTTGTCGCCCATCACCGCGCCGATCGCCTTCTCCGAATAGTTGTAACGCGTAAAGCCATTCGAGTAGGTGATGCGATACAAGAGCGAATAAGGCTCGCACGAGAGCAGCACGTGGGGCGACTTGGGATCGGTGAAGCTCAAGCCGATGCCCTGCGAACCGCCCGCGATGTTGCGGTAGTTGTCCCAGTTGTAGAAATTGGCGCCGCAGTAGAGGAAAGCCACGTCCTGGTAGGGATGGGGAATCCGCACCGGCGTACCGTCGGCATTGACCAGCGGCCCGGAAGCATTCTGCAAACCTACCAAAACCGACGGCTGGGGAATCTGCTGCGAGACGAGCGAGATGACCGTAGGATAGTCGCGCTCGAAGAGAGCCACACGTACGGCGAACGCCCGGGCCGAAGCGCCCGAGAAGTGGAACTTGGGCTGGTCGTGGTCGGCACCCGTGCCGATGTGGGCCATACCCTCGGCCAGGTCGGCCTTGACCTTCTCCAGGGTCGAAGCCACCGTACCGCGGTCATAGTGCTTGTATACCTCGTCTTCCGGCTCGGTGACATAAGGGATGCCGAGGTTGGTGGCCCGGTTGGCCTCGTCGAAGAAGTCGGCATGGATCGTCAGCAGGCAGAAGTGCGCATAGGCGCGGCAGAGCAGCGCTTCGGCGCGGTAAGCCTCCGAACCCTTGGGGTTGCCCATCTCGTCGAGCGCGGCGAGCGCATGGTTGGCCGAAGCGATCGCCTTGTAGCACTCTCTCCAGTAGGCTTCGTTGTCGTCGGAACCCTCGATGGAGGTGTACTCCTCCCAACGGTAGTTCGTATACTGGAAGCTGAGGCTGGTGCCGGGCTGCGAACCCGAGACCGTAGCTCCGAGGTCGGTATAGCCGTCGCAGCGGGGTTCGAGCGTCGAGGCGTAGAAACGATAGGGGTAAGCCGACACGAGCAGCGCCTTCACCTTGTCCAGATTGTCGATCTGCGTGCGGTTGTCGGGCATCGTATCGAGGAAATCGCCGCAACCGACAATTCCGAACGAGACGAACGCCAAAGACAACGCTATAATCAATTTTCTCATATTCATCGTATATTTTATGTTTCGTGCGTAATTAGAAGCCGAGGTTCAACGACAGCGTGAACTGCGTGGTGGCAGGCATGGCCACACCGCCGGTGTTGAAGAACTCGGGATCCTGTCCGTTCAGGGCCTTGTCGGAGTAGAGCAGCCAGGGATCCTTGACCGTCAGACGGATGCCTGCGGTCTTGAAGAAACGCGACTTGCTGACCAACGCGGGCGAGAAATCGTAGTTCAACGAAACGGTCTTCAGACGGATGAAATCGCCCTTCACGACGCGGGCCGTCGAATAGTTGTAGTTGACATACGGATAGTTGTTCGATCCGAGCGAGATCGACTGGTGCACCCAGTCGGTGATGGCGGGCGAAAGGTCGTCGCCGGTCATCAGGAAGCGGTTTTTGAACTCGTTGGACATGGCGTCCAGGTCACTGTACTGCGCAGCGTAGGCCGGCGTGAGACGGATCTTGCTGCCGAACTGGTAGGTGAAGAACGCATTGAGCGAGAAGTTCTTGTAACGCAACGTGGTGTTGAAACCGCCGGTGATCTTGGGATCGACCGTACCCTCGAACTTGAGGAACTCGGTTTCGGTGCCCTGCATGTAGATGTCGGTGGTCTCCTCGCCGTCGGCATTCATGAAGAGCGGAA
>JAIECN010000092.1 GCA_029068505.1 Alistipes sp. | reverse complement strand
AGCGAGGGCGTCATCGACGAGCATCCGATCCGCCTCACAGGCCTGGTCGACCCGCCGTTAGAGGTACGCGTGACGCTCAACCAGATCGACGACCTGATCGAGGAGATCGACAAACGCGTGAAAAACGACGACAAGGTGCTCGTTACGACCATCACCAAACGCATGGCCGAGGAGCTGTCGAAATATTTCGACCGCGTGGGCATCCGCAACCGCTACATCCATTCCGACGTCGACACGCTGGAGCGCATCCGGATTCTGGAAGACCTGCGCGCCGGGATGTTCGACGTGCTGGTGGGCGTCAATCTGCTGCGCGAAGGCCTCGACCTCCCGGAGGTGGCCCTGGTGGCGATTCTCGATGCCGACAAGGAGGGTTTTCTGCGCAACGTACGCTCGCTCACGCAGATCGCAGGCCGTGCGGCGCGCCATTCGCAGGGCAACGTGATCCTTTATGCCGACACCTGCACCGATTCGATGCGCTACACGATCGAGCAGAGCAACCGCCGACGCGAAATCCAGGTGCGCTACAACATGGAACACGGGATGCTGCCGCGGCAGGCGCAACGCAGCGGCACAGGCCAAAGCGCCCTGCTGGCAGGAAAGGCCACGGCAACCGAGGTCGACATGACCGCATATCCGATTGCGGAAAACCATTACATGACGGCCGCCGACGTCCAGCAGACCTACACAGCCAAAGCCGGCGAAAATCTCGACGCCTTGATCGACCGGGCGCGCGCAGATATGGAGCGGGCGGCCAAGTCGCTGGATTTCCTTGCCGCAGCAAAATTCCGCGACCGCATGTACGAATTGCAGAAGCTCCGCGACGAAAATAAAAAACAATAAAATATCCGGCATTCAGTGCCGGATATTCACGAAGTCGCGCATCCCGAATCGTTCAAACCGCGTTTATTTCCTCGGTTTATTTCCTCTGCGCCTTTTCCTCGCGGTAGCTTTTACTGCACCCTTTTTCCTCGGTTTATTTCACAGCCGTTTACCTTTGTCGCAAGCCGTTGTCTCCGCCGCGCCGCCCGTTCTCCCCATCCGAAACGTGAAATACTTGGCAGCCAGATAGCTATAAACGGTTGTCACGCAGGTTGTCAGCACTTTGGCCGGCGTAGGCCATACGCCGCATACCTCAACGAAGAACTTCAGCACCGCATAAGTCAGCAGGAGCGAGCCGCCGATCGAAAGGGCATACCGCCATAATTGAGTCCTCGTGCGCAAGGGCGACCGGCGGAACGCCACGTTGCGGTTGAGCCAGAATCCGACGAAAAAAGTCAACGGAAAAACCAGCGCCAGCGCCGCAATGTGGGGCGACAGCACAACGAATCCCAGGTCAAAAAAACGATGGCCTACGATGTAGTTATAAATCAAGAAATAGCACGCCGGATCGAACAGCACATAGGTCATTCCGCCGCATGCTGCGTAGCGGAACGTCTCCAAAGGCAATATCGCGGCGACCGGCCGGACATAAAACCGGTCGATCGCCGCGGTTATCGCATCGGCCGGACGCATCAACGGCCCGTGTAGTTCCAGAGGCCCTGGAAACGGTCGCGGTATTCGGCCTTGAAGCGGTTGCAGGCTGCGATGTCGTCGGAGACGAAAGGCGTCACCATCAACTTGCTGCCGAACCGGTAGATGCCGCAACGCAACTCCGGATTCTCGCGGGTGATCTCTGCGGCAGCACGATCGGCATTGGCAGGTACGCTATAGACTCCGGCCACTACATAGTGGCGTCCCGAGACGAGCGAGGCAGGCGCCCCGGCGCTTCCGGACGGTTCGATAGCATGTTGCAGCACGGCAGGCACCGGCACGGCAGGCACGGCGGCTTCAGGAGCCTGAACAGCGAGCGAATCGGCAGGAAGCGCCGCATCCGGCAACTCCACGACTTCCGTATCCGACGGATCCATGGAAGAATCCATATCCGTATTACGCTCGGTATAAACGAAATAACCGACGCCCAACGCCGCCAGAATAGCAACAGCCCCGATCCAGAGCGCCCAATCGTACTTGCGGCGCTTGATCTGGACGGGAGCATGTCCCTGCGGATTGAGTACATGCTCGAAAGAGGGATCGGGCGTGAAGAATTTCGACCGCAGCTCGCCCACGCCCTCGATCACCAAACCGTCCTCGATGGTGACGTTCTCCAGCCATCGGTCATAAATGGACTGCGCCGTCTCCGGCTCGCAATGGGCCGCACGCGCGATTTCGTCGACCAACGACACGCCCCGCTCCTGCGACGAGAAGCACACGGCGCAATACGGCGGTTCGACCTCCTGCCTGGTGATCTGCCGGGCGCTCCGCTTTTCCACGTAAAGCGACCCCACGCCGGGCAAAAAATACTCGCCCCCGGCTGCAAGCCGGTTGGCTATCAAACGGTTGACTTGATCGATCATCGGATTTCTGTTCATCGTTTCTTCTTTTTAACGGTTTCGGCGGCGGAAGGAGCCGGCACCTGCACTTCGGGCCTCGATGCACCCCGCCAGATCATGTAAATGCCCAATATGATAAAAGGTATGCTCAACCATTGCCCCATGTCGAGCATCCATCCTTTCTCGAAAGCCTCCTGCTCGATCTTGATGAACTCGATGAAAAAGCGCGTCAAGAAAATACCCTCCAGACCGATGCCGAACAGCATGCCGGGACGCCGGCGCGCCATATCGCGGCCGAAATAGAGCCAGCACAGCACGGCGAACGTCGCCAGATAACACAAGGCCTCGTAAATCTGCGTCGGATGCACCGCCGCCGGGGCGAACTCGCGGAGCCATTTGGCCGAGCGCACGAACTCGAAACCCCAAGGCAGCGAAGTCGCCGTACCGAAGATTTCCGAATTGAACAGGTTGCCCAGACGCACGAAAGCCCCGCCGATGCCGACAGCGATCATGATCCGGTCGAGCGACCAAATGTAGGGCAGCTTGTTCTTGCGCGAAAAGAGCCACAGACCGATCAGCAGACCGATCGCGGCGCCATGGCTGGCCAGACCGCCGTCGCGGAAGCCCGTGATGATCGTCCACGGCTCGCGCAGGTACTCCATCGTGTCGTAGAACAGGCAATGTCCCAGACGCGCACCGATGATAGTTGCCAACGTACCATAGATGAATATGGACTCCGAGACTTTTTCGGGCAGCCCCTCGCGCTTGCAGAAACAATCGAAGAGTTTGGCGCCGGCCAGAATCGCCAGCACCCACATCACGCCATAATAGCGGATGTCGAGCGACCCGATGCTGAAAAACACCGGATCGAAATTCCATACTATGTTAAAGAATCGCATCATTCATTCCAAGTTTAAGGGTTCCTGCGGCCTGCCGGGCCATTATTGCATCTGCTGCAAATCGGCCTTCTTGAGCGTGAAGGAGAAAGTGCTGCCCACGCTCAACTCGCTGCGTACGGTGATCCGCTCGCCGTGGGCCTCGACGATGTGCTTGACGATCGCAAGCCCCAGGCCCGTGCCGCCCTGCTCGCGCGAACGGCCCTTGTCGGTGCGGTAGAAACGCTCGAAGACGCGCGGCAGATCCTCCTTGCCGATACCCTGGCCGTTGTCCTCGATCTCGACCAGAATCTTGTCCAGCATATCGCGGAAGCGGATGCGCGTCGTTCCCTCCTCCTTGCCGTAACGGATCGAATTGATGATCAGGTTGACGAACACCTGACCGATAAAATGCTTGTCGGCCACGACCCAGAACGGCGACGGCAGATTCTCGGCGCCCTTGACCGAAATCTTGATCTTCTTCTTGTCGGCCTCCATCTCGGCCTGCTCGGCGATCTCCTTGGCCAGGGCCACGACATCGAAGCGCTCCATGTTGAGCTGGTTCATGTTGCTCTCCAGCTTGGAAATCGTATCCAGATCGTTGACGATGTTGATGAGCCGGTCGATGCTCTTTTCAGCGCGCTCAAGGAACTTGCGGTTGATCAGCTCGTCCTCCAGGCCGCCGTCGAGCAAAGTCGAAATATACCCCTTAATATTCACACTCGGCTCTATCAACTCGTGAGACACGTTTACGTTGTATTGCTTGCGGAACTGCTCGGCCTGCGCGAGCCGCGCGAGCGCCTTGGCGTTGGTGGCGGCCCAGGCGGTCAGCTC
>JAIECN010000091.1 GCA_029068505.1 Alistipes sp. | reverse complement strand
CTTATGCTGTGTCCGTTCGGGAAAAGTGTTCGTTGGCTTGATTCCTGTTTCGGTTGAGGGATTCGCCGGGTTCGTTGAATTTATTTGTTGTTGGGCAGGCATGTGGCTACATTCGCTCCGTCGACAAACAGAATGAATGATTTAAAATGTTGATTATGAAGAAACAGATTGGGTTGGCTGCCTTGGCGGCCGTGGCTTTCGGAGCCTTTGCCGGATGCAACGACAAGGATGACAGCGGCAGCCTGCCGGCGCCTACGGTGACGCTGACGGGCGGCGATATCGCACAAGTGCAGCAGCTGGCCGACGTCGAGCGGCTCGTGGTGCGGGTCGAGGCGCCGGGCAAGATCGCCGCTTTCAGCATCGAGATCGTCTCGCCGCTGCTCGACGATGAGACGTTGGGCCTGGCCGGCTTGGCTGCCAAAATGGATCTGGCGGAGCCTACGCCGGCGCAGATCAAGGGATTCGAGACGCTCGGATTTCCCTACGGAGAGGCCGTCAAGGGAGAGACGGAGCTGGATTTCGACCTTTCGGGCGTCATGCCCATGCTGCGGATGCTCTGCGAGGCGAACGAACGCTCGTCGGATCATAGTTTCGTGCTCACCGTCGCCGACGAAGCGCATCAGAGCGTATCCGCCGCGCTGAAGTTGCACTACGAGTACAATGCGGTGTCGGTTTCGGTGGTTTATGCCGAAGATGCCGACTTGTGGGCCAACACGGCGACGCTCAAGAGCGCGAACCTGCCGCAGGGGGCCGCAGTGCAGTATCGGGTCAAAGGCACGGCGACCTGGAATGCCGCTACAGCGGCCGGCGAAGGCGTTTTCCGGATCGCTCCCGAGTGGGAGACCGGGACGAACGAAGCCGGACTGAACATACGTACGGTGAAAGACGGTACGGGTGTCTTCGCCGCATCGACCTACGAGTTCCGGGTCGTGGCGGGTACGGCGGTGCTGGCTTCGGGCGAGTTCGCGACCGCGCAGGGCGATGCGATCCCCAACGGCGACATGTCCGGATGGTCGGGCAAGGAGTATCAAGGCTCCGATTCGTCGTGGGACCTGACCTATCCCAACCCTGCGGGAATGCAGTTCTGGGATTGCGGCAACAATCCCTTTTTGGAGAATCCCGAATCGGGAACCTCCGATCCGCTGTGCTACGAAAACCCCGATGAAAAAGGTACGGCGCTGCTTCAGAGCCGCATGGCGTTGGGGATGGTGTTTGCGCCGGGCAACCTCTTTACGGGCGATTTCACCTTTGCCGGGATGGGCGGCACGGTGGCGTTCGGCAAGCCTTATGGGTGGACGGCGCGGCCCCGGGCGCTGAAAGTGCGCTACAAGGCACAGGTGGGGACGATCGACAAGACGGGTTTCAACGATCCCGAGGGAGAGACCTGGCAGGGAAAGCAGGACCGTTCGCAGATTTATGCGGCGATCGTCGACTGGACGAAGCAGCATGAAGTGACTTCGGGCATGCAGGCTCCCACGGGCATGTGGAACCCGGCAGCGACGGCAAGCGTCGAGGAAGGCCCGATCCTGGCCTATGGCGAAAAGATCATCGTCGAGAGCAGCAGCGAATGGGTCGAATGCGTGATCCCGCTGCAATGGTATGCCGAGGCCGAAGCGAAACCCGCGGCGAATAATTACTCGCTTGTGATTTCTTGTGCTACGAGCATGCGCGGCGATTATCTGACCGGCTGCTCGACCAACACGATGTCGGTCGACGATTTCGAGTGGGTATATTAAGGTAGATTCGCAAAGACCGGCTTGCGGCGTGCGGACATGACGCGCTGCGGTGACCGGGAAGTCGTAACGGAACGGCCGCCCTTCGAAGGGCGGCCGTTTTGTCCGGTTACTTCTCGACTTTCGCCTTGAATTTGTCTAACTGGCGCTTCAGCGCGTCGATCGCTTCGTCGACCGCCTCCTCGAAAGTCTTGGCCTGGTGGGCGGCCACCAGCTCTTCGCCGGGCATGTGCAGCGTGATGGTGGCGTTCTTGTTCCCCTTTTCGTGGTCTTTATCGAGCTTGAGAATCACCTCGGCGCCGGTCGAGCGTTCCGCAAAACGGTCCAACTTCGCCATCTTGGCGTTCACGAATTCGACCAGCCGCTTGTCGGCGTCGAATTTTACGGATTGAATCTGCACGTTCATAGCCTTGATATTTAATGTTTTACTTGTTCCCCTGCTTCTCCCGGGGGTGGGCTTTGGCATAGACTTCCTTGAGCCGGGCAATGCTGTTGTGCGTGTAGACCTGGGTGGCTTGCAGCGAAGCGTGGCCCAGGAGTTCCTGTATTTCGCGCATGTCGGCGCCGCCGTTCATCAGATGCGTTGCGAAAGTGTGCCGCAGCACATGGGGGCTTTTCTTGCCCTGGACGCCGGCCTGCGCCAACTCCGCCTGCACGATGCGGTAGACCGTGCTGCGGGCGATGCGTTTGCCTCGGTGTGTTAAAAATAGCGCTTTTTCCTCGCAATTGCAAATTTTTTGCCGCTCGATCATCGAAAGATAGTGCAGAATCTTTTCGCGCACCTCGTCGAGGACGGGTACCAGGCGCTGCTTGTCGCCCTTGCCGCGCACGCGCAGCGAGGTGCAGTCGTCCGAGAGGTCGCCGCGGTCGGCGCCCACGAGTTCGGCCAGCCGCAGCCCGCACGAATAGAAGAGCAGCACGATCAGCGAGTTGCGCTCCGTGATGAAGTGTTCGCTGTCGAAGTTGCACTCGTTCACGATGGCCGACATGCGGCTTTCGGGCACGAAGGCCGGAAGCCGGCGCGAGGTCTTGAGCGAGGCGAGCGGCTGCAGGATGTCCTTGGCGATGGCGCCCGTGCGGTGGAGCCAGCGGAAAAACGCCCGCAGCGACGACAGCTCGCGGTTCATCGATGCGGCGCCGATCTTGCCCTCTTCGGTGCGGAAGATGATCCATTCGCGGATCTGCGCGGTGGTGACTTCCTGCGGATCGAAGTGCGCGTCGTCGGTGCCGAGCCAGGCCAGAAACTCCTCCACGTCGTGGCGGTAGTTGCGCACGGTGAGGGGCGAAAAACGGCGTTCGGCCTCGATGTAGCGGATGAAATCGGCAAGCATGGGGCAAATATAGCGAATTTTCACTACCTTTGTCCATAATGTCTGAATCATGGCTGTTCTGAAAGAATCCTGGAAACCCGGTACGGTGCTCTATCCGCTGCCGGCCGTATTGGTGAGCTGCGGCGCTGCGCCCGAGGAATACAACATGCTGACCGTGGCCTGGACGGGTACGGTGTGCTCCGATCCTCCGATGTGCTACATCTCGGTGCGTCCCGAGCGCCACTCCTACGGGATCATCCGCCGCACGGGCGAATTCGTCATCAACCTGACGACCGAGCGGCTGGCCCGCGCCGCGGACTGGTGCGGCGTGCGTTCGGGCCGCGACTGCGACAAGTTCCGCGAAATGGGTCTGACGCCTGCTCCGGCGCTGCATGTGGCGGCGCCCATCATCGAGGAGTCGCCCGTCAACATCGAGTGCCGCGTGCAGCAGGTGGTGCCGCTCGGGTCGCACGACATGTTCATCGCCGAAGTGGTGGGCGTGCAGGCCGACAGCTCATATATCGATCCGCAGTCGGGGCGCTTCTGTCTGGAGCGCGCCTGCCCGATCGTCTATTCCCACGGCCAGTATTTCGCTCTGGGGCAGGCGCTGGGCCATTTCGGCTGGTCGGTGCGCAAGAAGAAACCCGCCGACGAAGCGGCTGGAAAGCCTGCCGGCGAAGCGGCTGCGGCTGCGAAACCCGCCGTGGAAAAATAGCGCTGCAGGCTCTTTTGCAGCGACTTGCCCATGACTCCGAAAAAATTTTCGGGGTTTTTCTTGACATCGCCTTTTTCAGGTTGTATATTTGTGCGACGGACGGCACCGGTCGTTTTTGGCTGTGCGACGTCGGTCGCTTCTTTTTTTGTGGGCGCGTGTCTTGACGCCCGGCCCGGAGTTCTTCCGCAAAGGGCCTTTCCGATCGGAACGATCGATTCTTTTTTTCGCCGTGCGAAACGAGTGTTTCGCGGCATTGTCGATGCCTCTTTCTTTTTCTCTATGGCAAATTTTCCCGAAGGCCGCAAGGTCTTTTCGCCGCGTCGTGCGCGCGTGCAGAAACGCAACCGGGCGGTGGCGGCCCGCTACTATTATTGGGCCGAGCTGCATCGGCGGCGCGAAGATGACGTACGCAGACTCTTGTGCGACAACGAATTTTTTGTTGAGGAGCGCACGATAGCCAATGCGCTGGCCGACCAGAACGACTATCTGGCCGCGCTGATCCGCGACCGTGTGTCGTGCCGCGAGCTGCGGCGTCTCTATCCTGGCTTCGACTGGCGATAGGGCCGGTCTTGCGGGATGCGGGAGGGTCTGTCCTGCTGCGGGCGTTGCGTTCTGCGACGCTGCGATGACAACATTTCTTAATACGTTTTATGATGACCGATTTTTCATGGTTGGGCGATCTGTTCGCGTTCGCCTTGCCGGGCGGATTTTTGGGCGCCGTGGCGTCGTGGGCGGTCGGGCGCCGCAAGCGGGACAACGACTTCCTGTGCGAGATGCAGCGTTCGATCGATCTGTTGAGCGAGAAGTACAACCAAGTGCTGCAAGAGAATGTGGCTTTGCGCCAGGAGAAAGCCCAATGGCAGGTCGCGCAGCAGGAGCTGCTGGCCAAGGTCGACCGGCTGACGCGCGAGGTGGAGAGCCTGCGCCGCAATTTCCGCACATCCATCCTAAACAAAAAATACATATGATGATGAACCCTTGGTTTTTGGTGCGCATGGGCGTGGCCGGATTGTCGGCGGCGCTGTTTGTGGCGTGCGCAGCTACGCGCAGCTGCGCGCAGCACGATTTTCAGGCACAGCGCAACGCTGTCGCCGTAGAGCGGATGCAGGAGATGCAACGTTGCGATACGCTTCGCTCGCTGTGCCGGAGTCGGGAGGCGGTGTCGGTGTGCGAAAGCCGGATCGAAACCTGCGATACCGTCGCGGCGGCGCGAGCGGTGCTCGTCGTGCCGCTGGCGGGCGTGGAGGCCTTGCCGCCCGGTGCCGGGTTCGCTGTGCGCGAGGGGCAGCTTTCGGTTTCGGCCCAGCGGCGGGGCGACACGTTGGTGGTCGAGGCGCGGAGCGACGGCATGCTGCGGGCGGTGACGCGGGTCGAGCGTCGGGAGACTTTCGTGCGCCGGAGCTGCGATTCGGCCGTTTCGGCGGGGCATGTCGGGCAGGCAGCCTATGCGGCGGACAGCGCGGCTTGGGAGGAGGTGCGGGCCGAGGTTGCGACGACCCGTGTCGTGCGCCCTTTCCGCTGGGGCGTGTGGCTGGCGGTCGGCGCGGCGGCGGGGGTGTTGCTGCTCGTGCTGCTGCGCCGCGGCAGGTAAAAGGCCCCGGATCGTCGTTCCCGTTCGTGCGGCGTTCGAAAAAAGGAAGCCGCCGCTTTTCAAGCGGCGGCTTCGCCTGTGTTCGCAGGCCCTGTAAGCCGGGTTCTGTGCCCGGGAGCGATCCCGGGTCTCCGTCATTTATCTACGACGGCAGTCGCCTGCCGCCTCCAGCAACCTACCCCCCGACATCGGACGAGCAACCCTTCATTGTCGGTATACATGGTCTTGCAACCCGCGGGACGTACGGCCGGGCGGCATCGCTGCCCCCGCGGTAGGCTCTTACCCCACCTTTTCACCCTTACCGGCCGGTAACCCGGCAGGCGGTCGTTCTCTGTTACGCTACCATACCCTCTCGGATATCAAGTCGTTAGCTTGCGCGGTGCTCTTTGTTGCCCGGACTTTCCTCTCCCGGCTTGCGCCGGCAGTGACGGAGCGGGCCTGCGGTGCAAAATTAAGAATTAAAAATGAAAAACGAACCTTTCGTCGCGCAATCCGCCTGCGGAGCGCCGCCGCCGGGTCGGAAAATCCGGAAAATCCGGAAAGGATCGGAACGGGCCGAGGACGCCGTGCGTGCGGCCGGGCCGTCCGTCATGCGTCCGCTTTTTCGTCGAAGATGTTGAATCGCGCCAGCAGCGGATTGCGGCGGTCGAGCAGGAGAAATTCGATGAGCAGCAGCACCAGTGCGGCCGCAAGCAGATATTGGTATTGTTCGTTGTACTCTTCGAACCGGACGGCCGACTGCTCGGTCTGCTCCATGTCGTTGATGCTCTTGACGATTTCGTCCAGTCCGATCGACTGTTTCGACGAACGCACGTAGGCGCCGCCGGTAAGGTCGGCGATTTCGGATAACATTTTTTCGTTGAGCTTCGAGACCACCATGTCGCCTTTCTCGTCCTGGACGAATTCGCCGCCGATGCGGATCGGGGCGCCTTCGGGCGTGCCGATGCCGATCGTGTAGATGCGGATGCCCATGTCGGCCGCACGCCGGGCCACGGCCAGCGCGTCGTCTTCGTGGTTTTCGCCGTCGGTGATGAGGATGATCGCCCGGCTGCGGGGTTCCTCGCTCTGGTCGGAGAACGCCAGCAGCGCCTGTTCGAGCGCCTTGCCCACGGCCGTGCCCTGCACCGCCACGAGCGACGGGTCGATGCGGCGGGCGAACGCCCTGGCCATGCGGTAGTCCGAGGTGATGGGGAGCTGCACCTTGGGTTCGCCGGCAAAAACGACCAGCCCCACGCGGTCTTGCTTCAGGCCGTCGAAAAGTTTGTTGATCGCATACTTGGTGCGTTCGAGCCGGCTGGGTTCGAAGTCTTCGGCCAACATCGAGTTGGAGACGTCGACGACCAGCATCATTTCGACGCCTTGCGACTTCTCCTCGCGGAGCTTCGAGCCGGACTGCGGGCGTGCGGCAGCCAGGACGAGCAGGGCGAAGGCAGTGCAAAAGATGATGAATTTCAGTGCGATGCGTCCTACGGATGCTTCGGGCATCAGTTCGCGGATCGTATCTTCGCAGCCGAAGCGGGCCAGGCGGCGCCGGCGGTTGCGGCCCGCAGCCCAAAAGAGCAGAACGAATGCCGGCACGGCGGCCAGCAGCCAGAGATATTGGGGGTTGGCGAATCGGAACATGGAGAAGCGGGATTTTTACGGAATGCGTTTCAGAACGAGCGTGGCGAGCAGGAATTCGGCCGCCAGCAAGGCAATGGCCGCCAATATCCAGTTGAGGAAAAGTTCGTGGTAGGCGACATGCTCGGTCACTTCGACCTTGCTTTTCTCCAGCCGGTTGATTTGGTCGTAGATCGCCTGGAGCTTGGCTTTGTCCGTGGCGCGGAAGTATTGCCCGCCCGTCTGTTCGGCGATCGCGCGGAGGGTCTTTTCGTCGATCTCGACCTTGGCCATTACCGTGCCGCCGGTGGGCGTACCGTAGATGTCTACGGCAGGGTAGGGGGCCATACCCCGGGTACCCACGCCGATGGTGTAGACGCGGATGCCCTGCGCCTTGGCGATTTCGGCCGCTGTGAGGGGGGCGATTTCGCCGCGGTTGTTCACGCCGTCGGTCAGCAGGATGACGACCTTCGACTTGGCCTCGCTTTCGCGCAGGCGGTTGATCGCCGTGGCCAGGCCGTTGCCGATGGCCGTGCCGTCTTCGATCACGCCGCTGCGGATACGCGCCAGGAGGGTCTGGAGGGTTGCCTGGTCGGTGGTCAGGGGGCTTTGCGTGAAGGCTTCGCCGGCGAAGACCGCCAGCCCGATCCGGTCGCCGTAGCGGTCGGCGATGAACGATGCGGCCACCTCTTTGGCCGCCGTGATGCGGTCGGGCTTGAAGTCGCGGGCGAGCATCGAGCCGGAGACGTCGATGGCCAGCATGATGTCGATACCCTCGGTCGAGGTGTGCGAGAACCGCTCGGCGTCCTGCGGCCGGGCCAATGCGACGACCGACAGCGCGAAAGCTGCGGCGCGCAGCGCGAAAGGCAGGTGGCGCAGGTAGTAGCGCAGCGTCTTCGGCGCCTGGGCCATGCCGTCGGCGGTCGGGATGCGGATCGCCGCGCCGCCCTGAAGCGTCCGCCAGACGTAATAACCCGTCATCGGCAGCAGCAACAGCAGCAACCAAAGGTAATATGGAGAATGAAAAGTCATAGGGTTTCGATGTTACCAGTTCTTTTTTCCTCGTACGATGACGCCTTGTTTTTCCTTGAGCTTGTCCTGGGTCTTGTCTTCCTGGGCTTGGATGGCGTCGAGCATCTGTTGCTGTTCCTGCTCGGAGATGCCCGCGGGGAGGGGCTGCGGCTGTCCGTCGCCCTCCTGCCCATCGTCCGGCTGTGCGGGGTCTTGCTCTCCGTTCCCGGATTCGTCGTCGGTCTGCCGGCCCTCGCCGTCGTTTTGCTGGTCGTCTTTTGAGTCTTGGTTCTGGTTGTTCTGGTTCCGGTCGTCCTGATTCTGTTGCTGGTCGTTGCTGCCCCCGCCGCCGTTCTGATCCTGGTCCTGCTCCAGCAGTTTTTTCGTGTAGGCATAGTTGTACTTGGCCTCCATGTCCGTCGGATCGAGCAGCAGCGAGCGGCGGTAGCTCTCCAGAGCTTCCTTGTATTTCTGTTGCTTGAATTGCGCGTTGCCCAAGTTGTAGAGCGCTTCGGCCCGCTCGGCATCGGTGCGCAGCGTGTCGGCCGCCGCACGGGCCATCGTCTGCTCGGCCTTGTCGAACATTTCGGCCTTGTAGAGCGCGTTGCCCAGGTCGTAGGTCGCCTCGAACGACTCGGGAGCATGACCCAGCGCCCGCGTGTAGCGCTCGATCGCCGTTTTGTAGTCGCCCTTGTTGTAGTGCCGGTTGCCTTTGCGCACCTCGCTGCGTTCGGGCATGCGCTGGGCCGAAGCCCCCAGAAAGGCGAAAAGACAAAGTATGTAGAGAAGTCGGTGCATGGTTCGTTATTCGTTTTCGGTGCTCTCCTCCGGCTGTTCGGTGGCGGGCTTGGTCTCCTCCACGAAATAGTAGGCCTTCAGGTAGGCGTTTTCGTTGGTCTCGGCTTCGGGCGTCGCCTTGGCGAACTTCACCAGGTCGCCGTCGCGCAGGATCGCCGTCAAGTCCATGCGGGCCTTGTCGGGGAGTTCCAGCGGCCGCAGGGCGTCGATGATCTCGTCGGTCGTCATCTCCATGGCGCCCACCTCCCAGCGGCGGGCGATGTAGGTGCGCAGAATATCCGTGAGGGCCGAGTAATATTGTTTGTGGCGGTTGTTCTGCCAAAGTTTCTGGTGGTGGAGCGTCTCCAAGGCCCGGATGGCCTCCACGTGGGGCGGCAGCGGCGGAGCCGGCCGGAACAGCCCGCCCAGCGTGGCGCCGCGCTTCTTCAGATAGCGGAGCAGTGCCCAGACCGCTGCGGCCAACAGCGCTGCGGCCAGCAGCCCCCAGCCTATGTAGCCGCTGATTTCGCCTATACGCAGCGGCAGCGTGCGCTGGGGCTTGAGGTCGTAGATCGAGTGCGACGCGGAGTCGATTTCGAATGTCGCCACCTCCAGCCGCAGGGTTTCTTCCGATTGCAGCGTGTCGACGATGTTCTTGTCGGCGTAGAGCACCTGGGCGCGGCCCAGCTCGTAGCGTCCCTCCTGGAATGCGGCCAGGCGGTAGCGCTTGCGCAGCTTCAGCCGCCGGCCCTCGCGCAGCAGCGTGTCCGCCGGGGCGCTTTCGACGAGTTCGAGGTTGCGGTTGCCCTTGTCGGGATCGAAAACCGGGAACTCCACGACCTGCACCAGGTCCTTTTCGACCTCGATGATGTAGTCGAAGCGGTCGCCGATCAGGATGCTGTCCGGCTCGATGCGCGCCGTGACGACGGGGCGTTCCTGCGCCCGGGTTGCCGCGGCGCCCAACAGCAGGCCGAGGATCAAGAGTCGTTTCATCGTTGTCTGAACAGTTTTATGAGTTCGGCCACATAGTCGCCGGCGGTCGAGACCGTCGCCGTGTCGATGCGGTGGTGGCGCAGCAGGCTCTCGATTTCTTCGCTGCGCCGGTTCCATGTGCGGGCATAGTGGTCGCGCACGGCACGCGAGGAGGTGTCGAGCCATATCTTGCCGCCCTTTTCGGCGTCCTGGAATTCGACGATCCCCACGTCGGGGAGTTCCTGTTCGCGCGGGTCGAAAACCCGGATGCCGACCAGATCGTGCTTGCTGCCGGCGATCTTCAGGGCGTCTTCCAGTGCCGTGCGGTCGGGCGCCGGGTCGAGGAAGTCCGAAAGGATGAAAGTCGTGCAGCGTTTCTTGTTGACGTTGGTCAGCAGCCGCAGCGGTTCGGAGAGTCTCGTGCCCTGCGATTCGGGGCGGAAGTCCACCAGCTCGCGGATGATCGCCAGGATGTGGCTGCGCCCTTTCTTGGGCGGGATGAACTTCTCCACCCGATCCGAGAAGAAGATGCAGCCCACCTTGTCGTTGTTCTGCGCCGCCGAGAAAGCCAGCACGGCCGCGATTTCGGTGATGACGTTCTTCTTGAGCCGGCCGGTGGTGCCGAACAGCCGCGAAGCCGAGACGTCGACCAGAAGCATCATCGTCAGCTCGCGCTCCTCCTCGTAGACCTTGATGTGGGGCTTGCGCGAACGGGCCGTCACGTTCCAGTCGATGTCGCGCACGTCGTCGCCGGCGCGGTATTCCCTCACTTCGGAAAACGACATGCCCCGGCCGCGGAAGGCCGTGTGATACTTGCCCGCGAAGATCTCGTCGGAGAGACCGCGGGTCTTGATCTCGATCTTGCGGACGCGTTTGAGAATATCGTTCTCGTTCTCCTGCATGGCCGGTTAGGGTACGATTACGTTGTTGAGGATGTCGGTGATGATCTCTTCCGAGGTGATGTTCTCGGCTTCGGCCTCGTAGGTCAGCCCGATGCGGTGGCGCAGCACGTCGTGGCACACGGCGCGCACGTCCTCGGGGATCACGTAGCCGCGGCGGCGGATGAAGGCGTAGGCGCGGGCCGCCTTGGCCAGCGAGATCGATGCGCGGGGCGAACCGCCGTAGGCGATCAGGTTCTGGAGCTTGCCCAGGTTGTATTCGCCCGGCTCGCGGGTGGCGAAGATGATGTCGATGATGTATTTCTCGATCTTCTCGTCCATGTAGACGTCTTCCACCACCTTGCGGGCTTTTACGATGTCTTCGGGCGAGACCACCTTGTTCACCTCCGGCATGCCGGCGCCCGAGAGGTTCATCCGTACGATGTCGCGCTCCTCCTGTTTATTGGGGTAGGAGATTTTTGCTTTGAGCATGAAGCGGTCGACCTGCGCTTCGGGCAGCGGGTAGGTGCCCTCCTGCTCCAGGGGGTTCTGCGTGGCCAGCACCAGGAAAGGCTGCGGCAGGGGGTAGGTCTCCTCGCCGATGGTCACCTGCCGCTCCTGCATCGCTTCGAGCAGGGCCGACTGCACCTTGGCCGGCGAGCGGTTGATTTCGTCGGCCAGCACGAAGTTGGCGAAGATGGGGCCTTTGCGCACTACGAAATCCTCGTTTTTCTGCGAGTAGATCAGCGTGCCCAGCAGGTCGGCCGGCAGCAGGTCGGGCGTGAACTGGATGCGCGAGAAGCAGGCGTCGACGGCCTTGGCCAGCGTAGTGATGGCCAGCGTCTTGGCCAGACCCGGCACGCCTTCGAGCAGGATGTGGCCGTTGGAGAGCAGGCCGATCAGCAGCGTGTCGACCAGGTGGCCCTGACCCACGATGACCTTGCCCATTTCGCCCCGCAGCGTGTCGACGAAGACCGATTCGCGCTCGATGCGTTCGTTGAGTTCCTTGATGTTGATGACTTCGCTCATAGTGTGTATACTGTTTTTCTGTTTGTCTGTCGTTTCTCGTAACGAGAAGATTCGCAAAGATATTGCAAAAATAGTAAAAATGGCGGATGATTTTTTGTCCGCCGTTGCTTTTTCGTTACCTTTATGTCATGATTGGATACCGTATTTTCTTTTTGCTGCTTTTCGTTGCCGGATCGTTGTTCGGCGGCTGCGATGCGCCTGCCCAGGGCGAGGCGCGCTTCACCGGTTTTTCGTACAGCGGCCGCGATGCCCGTTTCGAGCAGGCGATCGACCCTTGCAATGAGTATTTCAACCCCGTTCTGGCGGGCTTCCACCCCGACCCGAGCATCTGCCGCAAGGGCGACGACTATTTTCTGGTCAATTCGTCGTTCACGTTCTATCCGTCGATCCCGATCTTCCACAGCCGCGACTTGGTGCACTGGCGGCAGCTGGGCTTCGTGCTCGACCGACCCGGGCAGGTGCCGCTCGACTCGCTGCGCTTCAACCGGGGCATCTATGCGCCCGACATCAGCTACAACCCCCATAACGACACGTTCTACGTAGTCAATACTTGTGTCGACGGCATCGAAAACTTCGTCGTCAAGTGCCGCGACCCCTTTGCGGGCGGGTGGAGCGATCCGATTCCGCTGCCCGAGGTCGAGGGGATCGACCCGTCGCTGTTCTTCGACGACGACGGCAAGGCCTACCTGCTCCACAACGGCATGCCTCCGAGCCGGCGTCAATGGAACAGTCATCGGGCCTTGTGGTTGCGGGAGTACGACACGGCGACCGATCGTGTCGCGGGCGATCCGGTGCTGCTGCTCGACGGCGGCCTCGACTTCGCGGCGCAGCCCGAGTGGCTCGAAGGCCCCCATATTTATAAGAAAGACGGCGAATACATCCTGCTTGCGGCCGAGGGCGGCACCTATGAAGCCCATTCGCAGGTGGCGCTCAAATCGTCGGCGGTGAAAGGCCCCTATGTGCCGTGCGTCCATAATCCGATTCTGACGCAGCGTGATTTACCGGCCGACCGGCCCGACAAGGTGACCAGCACGGGCCATGCCGACATGGTGCAGACGCCCGACGGACAATGGTATTCTGTTTTCCTGGGCTGCCGGCCCTATGCCGACGACTTCTATAACACGGGGCGCGAAACGTTCCTGCTGCCCGTTGCATGGGTCGACGGCGGCCCGGTCATTTTGCCGCCGGGCGAAGCGGTGCCTACGGTCGTGCGCAAGGAGGGACTGGAGCCGGACGGCGTGCCTACGACCGGCAATTTTGCTTGGAACACCGATTTTTCCGAGGGCCTCGATGATCGTTGGCTCACGATCCGCACGCCGCGCGGCGAGTGGCTGCGCACCGGGTGCCGGGGGCTGACGCTCAAGGATAACGGGCAGGCGATCGATCGCACGGAAGCTCCCGCTTTCGTGGGCGTGAGACAACAGCACACCGATTTCGAGGCGCAGACCGACCTGGTGTGCCGGCTGGCCGACGGCCAGTTCGCCGGCATGGCGCTCTTCCAGAACGAACGCCACTATCTGCTTTTCGGCAAGGTGCGCCGCGCCGACGGCGAAGCCCTGGCGGTCGTCCGCAGCGAAAAAGGCGCGGTGACTTCGACCTTTCTGCCGCTTCGGCCCGAAGAAACTGCCGAACACTTGACCCTGCGTGTGCGGGGCGCGGGCGGAAGCTGCGACCTGGAATATGCTGTGGGCCGGGAGCCGTTCGCGGCGCTTGCGGCGGATGTCGACACGCGGAACCTGAGCACCCATACGGCCCGCGGCTTCAACGGCGTCATCATCGGACTCTACACCGGACGGCTTTCGCTTGCACGGGGCGAATAAAAATCGTAATTTTGCAGTCTTAACATTCAAGCGCAAGAATTACGTGTCGGATATCTTAAATGGACTCAATCCCGCCCAGCGTGCGGCGGTCGAAAACTACGACTCCCCGTCGCTCATCATCGCCGGCGCCGGATCGGGAAAAACGCGTGTGCTCACTTCGCGCATCGCCTACATGATCGAGCAGGGGGTGGCGCCGTTCAATATTCTGGCCCTCACGTTCACGAACAAGGCCGCCGAGCAGATGCGCGAGCGCATCGGGCAGATGCTGCCCGGCAGTCGGAGCCGCTACATCCGCATGGGCACGTTCCATTCGGTCTTCGCGCGCATCTTGCGCGAGAACGCCGACCGCATAGGTTTTCCGCAGTCGTTCACGATCTACGAGCCGTCGGACTGCAAGAACCTGTTGAAGACCATCGTCCGCGAACGGAACCTCGACGACGACAAATACAAGCCTGCCCGCCTTGCTTCGCGCATCTCTTTTGCCAAGAATGCACTGATAACGCCGGGCGCTTACCTTGCCAATGCAACTTACGCGGCCGAAGATCGCCAGGCGCAGATTCCCGAGTTCGGCGATATCTACAACACCTATTGTCTGCGTTGCAAGAGCAACGGCGCCATGGATTTCGACGACCTGCTGTTGCAGACCAACATCCTGCTGCGCGACTGTCCCGACGTGTTGGCTCGTTACCAGGAGCTGTTTCAATATATTTTGGTCGACGAGTACCAAGATACCAACTACGCGCAGTATGTCATCATCCGGCGCTTGTCGCAGACCCATTCGCGGGTGTGCGTCGTGGGCGACGACGCGCAGTCGATCTATTCGTTCCGCGGCGCCAAGATCGAGAACATCCTTTCGTTTCAGAAAGATTTTCCCGATGCCAAGGTCTTTAAGCTCGAACAGAATTATCGTTCTACGCAGACGATCGTCGATGCGGCCAATTCGGTGATTCGGCATAATTCCCGGAAGCTCGACAAGAAATGTTTTTCCGAGGGCGACCGGGGCGAGAAGATCCGTGTGTTGAGGGCTTCCACCGACCGCGAGGAGGCCGAACGGGTGGTCTCCGACCTGCGCGACCGCGTGCGGGCCGGCGGCGGCGAGTGGGCCGAGGCGGTGATTCTCTACCGTACCAACAACCAGTCGCTCGTGCTGGAGGAGAACCTGCGGCGCCGCGGCATCCCTTATCGTATTTACAAGGGTTCGTCGTTCTACGACCATAAGGAGATCAAGGATTTGATGGCCTACATCCGTCTGGTCATCAATCCGCGCGACGACGAGGCGTTCCGCCGCATCGTCAACTATCCCGCGCGCGGTATCGGCGACACGACCGTGCTGCGCATCGCGCAGATCGCCGCCGGGCGGGGCGTCTCGATGTGGGAGGCGGTCGATGCCCTGGTCGCCGAACCGGTGACCGACGCCGTGCAGAAAGCCATCGTCCGCAAGGTGACCGAATTCGTTGCGTTGATCCGTTCGCTGGCCGCTCTCCGCACAGAAAAGGGGCTTTACGACTTCGGTCTGGAGATCGCTTCGCGGTCGGGCATCCTGGCGGTGTACCGGGCCGAAAATACGCCCGAGGCGACTTCGGCTCTTAATAATATCGAGGAGCTGCTCAATTCCATGCAACTTTTCAAGGAGCAGCGCGATGCCGAAATCCGCGGCGGCGAGCGGCAGCCCGAGGAGGAGGCCACCATCGAGGAGTGGTTGCAGAACGTCATGCTGATGACCGACATGGACAAGGACGATCCCGAGGACCGCAACAAGGTAACATTGATGACCGTCCATTCGGCCAAGGGGTTGGAGTATAAATATGTATACATAGTCGGTCTCGAAGAAAACCTCTTCCCTTCGCAGCGGGCCATGGAGTCGCCCGACGGGCTGGAGGAGGAGCGGCGCTTGTTCTATGTGGCCCTCACGCGTGCCAAGGTCGCCGCTACGCTCTCCTATGCCGAGATGCGGTTCAAGTGGGGCAACATGGAGTTTTCGC
This sequence comes from Alistipes sp., assembly GCA_029068505.1. Lineage (GTDB taxonomy): Bacteria > Bacteroidota > Bacteroidia > Bacteroidales > Rikenellaceae > Alistipes. The sequence continues at coordinate 21,331 of JAIECN010000091.1, read as the reverse complement.
GTCCGAGCTGCTTCTTGCGCGAAATCGATCCTCAATACATTGAAAACCTCGTCGAGGAGGACGACGACCTGCCGCCGCGCCGGACGGAGGGAAGCCAGGCCATCGACGAGCTGCGGCGTAAGTTCGACTACCGCTTCCAGCAGCAGCGGGCGCCCCGCGAGGACGAACGCGGCTACGGCAGCGGCCCGGCGCAGCGATACCCCTCCCGTTCGTCGCAGGGAGGCGGCTATTCTTCCGGCAGCGGCCGGGGAAACGGTGCGCGCTACGGTGCTTCTTCCGGCAGTTCCCGCTTCGGCGGTGGTTCTATGGGTGCTTCGCGGTTCGACACTCCGAAGCCGCGGCAGGCGCCCGATCCGGCTTTGGTGCAGCCGCTCCGTTCCTCCACCGAGGGGCTGCGGCGGGTGGGCGTTCGATCGGCATCGTTCGTTGCGGCTCCTTCCGCTGCCGCTTCGTCCGGCGATTATGCTGTCGGGCAGCGTGTCGAGCACCCGAAGTTCGGCGTCGGCATCGTGCGCAGGATCGAGACGCTCGACGGCGACCAGAAGCTGGCGATCGAGTTCGACAACGCCGGCGAAAAGACTTTGTTGGCCAAGTTCGCCAAACTGAGTAAGTTGTAAGCGAAAGGCGAGCGCCGGTTTTCGCTGCTTTTTGCCGGAACCTTTTCGATAAACCGAGGGCAAAGTCGAATATATTCGAACTTTGCCGAGGCGAGAAAAGGAGCATAAAATGAAATATCTAACAAAGGAATATGGTTATGCCTGCTATTCCCCTCGTTTCGGTCTGCATGACGACCTACAACCACGAAGCCTACCTGCGGCAGGCCGTCGAAAGCGTGTTGGCGCAGCAGACGTCGTTCGCCGTCGAGTTGGTGTTGGGCGAGGATTGCAGCACCGATTCCACCGCGGACGTCTGCCGCGAGTATGCCGAGCGCTTCCCCGACCGGGTGCGCGTCGTGACTTCCGATTCGAATGTCGGGTGGCGCGCCAACTACCGCCGTACGTTCGACGCCTGCCGCGGCAAGTATGTGGCCTATTGCGACGGCGACGACTGGTGGAGCGATCCGCAGAAGTTGCAGATGCAGGTCGACCTCATGGAGAGCGACCCCGGGTGCGGCATGTGTTTCACACGGGCGGAAAACTATTACCAGGCCACCGGTACCGCGACTCCCGACGAGGAGGAGCATTTCACCGATTTCGACCGGCTGCTGTGCCGGCTGACGATCTGCAATTGCACGACCCTGGCCCGGCGCGAGCTGATCGCCCGCTATTACGACGAGGTGCACCCCGAGCGGCATCCCGAGTGGATGACCGACGACGCGCCCATGTGGCTGTGGTTCGCCGCATGCAGCCGCGTGCGGTTCATTCCTGTTTTCACGGCCGTGCACAGGCGTCTGCCCGTGAGCGTGAGCCATAATACCGAATACCGCAAGCGCATCGCTTTCTGCGATTCGTTGATGGATATCAGCCTTTGGTTCGATGCCCGTTACGGCGCGGGCCGCAACTGCTTCCGCATCTTGCGGCGGCGCAGTTCGGTGGCGTTGTGGGTGCTCTCGTTCCACGGCCCCGTACGTGAATATTTGGTGCGTTGGGCATGCGATCTGAAGACCGCGCCGCGTTTGTTGTTTTGTCTTGAGGGTGCAGGACTGCTGGTCAAAAAGATTTTGTTCCGACGCCGGAAAACCCGATAGACATGACACTCGAACAACGTTACGACGGCATCGTCGCTTGGTTTTCGGAGCATATGCCCGTGGCCGAAAGCGAACTCCGCTACGAGAATCCCTACCAGCTGCTGGTGGCCGTGATCCTCTCGGCCCAATGTACCGACAAGCGGGTCAATATGACCACGCCGGCCCTTTTCGAAGCATTTCCCACGCCCGACAAGATGGCTGCGGCCGGGGCGGAGGGGATTTACCCTTATATAAAAAGCATTTCCTATCCCAACAACAAGGCCCGCAATCTGGCCGGTATGGCCCGCATGTTGTGCGAGGAGTTCGGCGGCGAGGTGCCTTCCGACCTCGACGCCATGCAGCGCCTGCCCGGCGTGGGGCGCAAGACGGCCAACGTGCTGGGCGCCGTGTTGTGGCAGCGCGAGGTGATGCCGGTCGATACGCATGTGTTCCGTGTCTCGGAGCGCATCGGGTTGACCACCGGTTCCAAAACGCCGTTGCAGACCGAGTTGGCGCTCGAAAAGAATATCCCGGGGCATCTGCTGCCCGTGGCGCATCACTGGTTGATCCTCCACGGACGTTATGTCTGCATGGCCCGCAATCCGAAGTGCGATGCCTGCGGCATTGCGACTTGGTGCCGCAAGTATGCCGCCGATCATAAAAACAATAAGTTATGAGCCGTTTTTTCATCATTCTGACTTTGGCTTTTGTTTGCTGCGTCTCGTGCAGCAGCGACGAAACTCTCTCCGGTGCGGGCAGCACGGGCATTTCCGATCCGTCGTGGACGGCTTCTGTCCGCAGCAAGACCGGCGGGGATACGCACCTCTTTTCCTTTACGTCCGACGGCCCCTGGCAGGCCGGATGCGACGCGTCGTGGTGCAGCGTGACGCCGCAGTCGGGAGGTTCCGGGTTGCAGCTCTTCAATGTCGCGACCGCTCCCAACGACTCCGGCGACCGACGGGAAGCCGTCGTCTGGGTACGGGTGAGCGGCCATTCCGCCCAGGCTTCGTTCCGGATCGTGCAGTATGCCGACGACGGCGATTATATCGAGGTCAACGAATGGATGGCCGATTACATGCGCAAAAATTATCTGTGGAACGAGCCGCTCGCCGGAATGACGCTCGACTACTCGCTCGATTATTCGGCTTTTCTGCGTTCGATGTTGACGGGCGTCGCCGCCTTCAAGGACGAGCGGGGCCGCGATCTGAACTACGACGACGGCCATTGGAAGAACGGCGTGCGGCAGAATTTCTATTCCTATGTCACTAAATCGGGGAGTGCGAAATCCGCCGTTTCGACGCGTGCCGTCGGCGAGTCGGCGACCGAAACCGGTTTGTGGCGCTTGCAGGCCGTGGTGCTGGGTTCTTCCGACAACCCGACGGTGGGATTTGCGGTCATGGGCGTCACGCCCGGCACGCCCGCTGCGCAGGCCGGTCTTGAGCGCGGCATGTTCATCTCCGAGGTCGACGGTCAGCAGGTGACGACGGCCAATTATCGCACGCTCGCGCGTCAGCTCTACTACGGCCCCTCGGTGCGGGCGCTGCCCAACCGGGTGATCTGGGACGACAGCGGCGTGTTCCAGGGGCTGGAGCCTTTGCCCGCAGTCGCGCTCACGGCGCAGACCTACCTCGATCCGGCTATCTATGCAAGTTCCATGGCGACCGTCGGAGACAAAAAGACGGCCTATCTGCTGTACATGGGTTTCGACTCGGCGCAGGACAACGCCTTGATCGAGACCTTCAAGGGTTTTCGCGGTGCCGAGGAGCTGATCCTCGATCTGCGTTACAATGGCGGCGGCGCCGTACGCTCCAGCACGGTGCTGGCCACGCTCATCGTCGGTGACGCCTGCAAGGACGGCATTTATTGCCGGATGATCTACAACGCCCAGCGTACGGCTGCGGGCGAGAGCGACGTTTACCGCATCGGCAACAGCAACATACCCGAAGGCAGAAACGTCTATACGCCCATCGCTTCGGCTCTGTCGGAGGCTTTGGGGCTGAAACGCATCTATGTCTTGTGTTCGGAGAGTACCGCTTCGGCCAGCGAACTGGTGATCAACGGCCTGCGCGGCCTGGGCATCGAAGTGCGCCTGATCGGCATGCGCACCAACGGCAAGAACGTCGGCATGGAAGGCTATGTCGACCATCTGGAGGCGGGCGAACTCTATACGTTCATGCCCATCACGTTCTACTCGGAAAACAACCTCGGATTCCGCGATTATTCGGACGGTTTCGTACCCGACGTGGAGTTCGACGATACTCCGCTCTATCTGGGCGCTTGCTATCCGGGGCAGTTCGGCACCCTGGCCGATCCGCTCTATGCTCTGGCTGCGGAGTGGATCGGGACGGGCACGAAACCTGCGCCGCCTACCCGGGTCGCAGCGTTTCGCAGCGTGCGGTTCTTGCCCGGCGTCGCCGAGCGTCCCGACGGCCGGCTGAAAGGTTCGGTCGTCTTCCGCAGCGAGTGACCCGGCCTTACTTGATGAGGCTCGTCAAGGGATACTTCAGATTCTTGTAGCCCGATATGTAGGCATTGATGCTGCCCACGCGTACGGGCGACTCGATGTAGAGCGGGATCTTGTTTTCGTCGTCCGAAATCCAGATCGTGAAGACCGTGCCGTCGGTGAAGGAGTACCCCTCCGTGGTGCCCAGCTGGCAGTCGAACTTCAGGGTCTTGAATTTGCCCATGTTGCGGATTTTCTTGTTCTCGCGTCCCAGAAAACTGTACTTCAGGTGGCGGATCGTGTCTTGCAGCACCATTTGCAGCGTCGCCGGCGCGCCCTCCACGAAATCTTCGGCCCGGGCTGAGCGCAGGTTGAAGAAGAGCGACACGGGGTCCATGCTCTCGCACGTCAGCGTCATGTGTTTCTCGGCGAACGGATTCTGACGGCTGCGCCAGCGGGTGTGCACCACCGAGTCGGCCCATGCGTAGACGAAACGGCTCTCGAACGTGTAGTCGCCCTCGCGGATGTCGCTGGCGAAACGTCGGGTGCGCATGTCGGCCGGGTCGACCCAGATGCGGTAGATGTCTTCCATGTTGTAGAACCAGCGGTAGGTGGGCAGCGTGCGTCCTATGCCTTCGACCATGTAGCATTTCTCGCCGTCCAACTCGGTTTCGGTGGTCTTCACCTCCACGGCGCCCACTTCGGTGTTGGGGAACATCTTGGCTTTGTAGCTCACGCGATATTGGAGTACCTCGCCCGGGTGGTAAAGTTGTGCCGAGAGCGGCGCGGCCAGCGCCAGGAAGGTTATGATGAGCAGGAAGCGTTTCATGGATGTGCGTTTTTTTGCGTGCATGTTACGATATGCGTGAAAAATCGATCTTGTCTTCTTTCGAGTAGCGGCGGCGCAGCGCTTCGAGACCCCGGTTTTCGGGTCGGGACAGCGTCGGGTCGTCCGCCAGGATGGCGATGGCCGCTTCGCGCGAGACGGTGAGTATCTGCGCATCGGCCGTCGGATTGGCGATCTTCAAATCGAATGCCATGCCGCTCTGCATCGTGCCGTTCACGTCGCCTGCGCCGCGCAGCTTGAGGTCGAGTTCCGCCAGGCGGAAGCCGTCGTTGGTCTCGCACATGGCATCCAGCCGGGCGCGCGATTCTTTCGAGAGCTTCACGCCCGACATGAGGATGCAGTAGGACTGTTCGCCGCCGCGGCCCACGCGGCCGCGCAGCTGGTGGAGCTGCGAAAGACCGAAGCGCTCGGCCGACTCGATCACCATGACCGTGGCGTTGGGCACGTCGACGCCCACCTCGATGACCGACGTGGCGACCATGATGTGGGCCTGCCCCTCCTTGAACTGGCGCATCGACTCCTCCTTGTCGGCAGGCTTCATCTTGCCGTGGCAGATCGTCGTCACGTATTCGGGCAGCGGAAAGTCGCGCGAAATCGACTCGTAGCCGTCCGTGAGGTCTTTGTAGTCCATCGACTCCGACTCCTTGATCAGCGGGTAGACCACGTAGACCTGGCGGCCTTTCTTGATCTCCTGCTTCATGAATCCGAAGAGCCGCAGCCGCGCCGCATCGGTGTAGTGCACGGTCTTGATCGGCCGGCGTCCGGGCGGCAGCTCGTCGATCACGGAGACATCCAGATCGCCGTAGAGGGTCATGGCCAGCGTACGCGGGATCGGCGTGGCGGTCATCACCAGAATGTGGGGCGGGCGGGCGTTCTTCGTCCAGAGGCGTGCGCGCTGCTCGACCCCGAAGCGGTGCTGCTCGTCGATGACCACGAACCCCAGGTCGGCGAACTGCACGCGGTCTTCCAGCAGCGCGTGGGTGCCGATCAGAATCTGCACCTCGCCCGAGGCGATGCCGTCGAGCGCCCGGCGCCGTTCGCGGCTTTTCGACGAGCCGGTCAGGATCGCCACCCGGATGTCCAGTCCTTCGAGCAGGCGGTTGAAGGTGGCGAAGTGCTGGCGGGCCAGGATTTCGGTGGGCGCCATCATGCAGGCCTGGTAGCCGTTGTCCACGGCCAGCAGCATCGACATGAGCGCCACCAGCGTTTTGCCGCTGCCCACGTCGCCTTGCAGCAGGCGGTTCATCTGGAATCCCGTGACGGTATCTTGGCGTATCTCTTTGATGACGCGCTTCTGCGCTCCCGTGAGCGGGAACGGCAGCTTCTGCGTGTAGAACGTGTTGAACACTCCGCCGACTTTCGGGAAAAGAAAACCGTTGCTTTTCGAGAGCCGCTCGGTGCGGTGCGCCTGGATGTTGAGCTGGATGCCCAGCAGTTCGTCGAACTTCAGCCGGTATTGGGCCTGCCGGAGCGCTTCGGACGATTGGGGGAAGTGGACGTTGTAGTAGGCTTCGCGCAGCGGCATCAGGCCGTATTGCGTGCGCACGGCATCGGGCAGCGTTTCGTCGATCCGATCCTTGACGGAGATCCATGCGTTGCGTATGATCTGGTACATGCCCTTGGTGCCCAGAACGTTCGATAGCTTCTCGGTCGAGGGGTAGATGCCCTGCATGCCGCTTTCGGCCTTGCGCGAGAGCGCCTGCTCGACGGTCTCCAGCTCGGGATGGGCCATCGAGAGTTCGCCGCGGTAGAACGACGGGCGTCCGAAGATCAGGTATTCGCGTCCCACCTCGATCCGCTTCTCGATCCACTTGATGCCCCGGAACCACACCAGCTCGCCGCGGCCCGAGGGGTCTTGCACATAGGCCGTGAAGCGGCGCTTGCGCCCTTCGCCGGCGTATCCGATTCCCGTCACGCGGGCGCGGAACTGGACGAGCGCAGGCGCATCCTCCGTGATCTCGGCGATGCGGTAGACTTTCGTGCGGTCGATGTAGCGGAACGGGACATGGCTCAACAGATCGCCGATGGTGCGGATGCCCAGCTCCCGGTCGAGGAGCTTGGCCCGTGCTTCGCCCACGCCGGGCACGAATTGGATATTGCTATCCAGCATGTTCACTATTTCTGCGAGTTGCGCCGGCCGCCGTTGTTTTTCTGGAAGTTGCGGTTGTTCTTCTGCTGGCCGTGGTTCTTCTGCTGGCGTTTCTGCATGCGCTGCTGGGAGCCTTTCTGCGGACGTGCCGAAAAGTGTTGTTTGTAGTCGCTTCGGAGGTTGTTGATGGCGGCTTCGTCGATTTCGATGCTTCCGCCGGACATGCGGCGGATGTCTTTAACGATCACCTCGTTGTTGGGGTGCTCCTGGTTGTATTCGTAGCTCTTGGTGCGCATGTAGCGCGCCAGCTGGTCGACCGTGCGGGCCACCGTGCGGGGGTTCTTTTCGTCGGCCAGACGGCGCAGCATCTGCTCGACGTATTTGCCGTAGTGCTTGTGGGCGAAGCGGCTCTGCGTGTAGGGCATGCGGTGGGGCGTGACGGTCAGATCCTCGCGCGAGGGACGCGGATAAGGCGAGTCGACATCGAGCTGGAAATCAGACATGATGAAAAGGTGATCCCACAGCTTGTGGGTGTAGTCCGCCGTGTCGCGCAGCAGCGGAAAGAGGTTGCCCATCACGGCGATCACGGCCCGCGCCTGGCGGTTGCGTTCGCGGCGGTCTTCGATCCGCGAGAGCGAATCGATCATCTCTTGGATGTGGCGCCCGTATTCGGGCAGATACAACTTGCGTCGTGTGTAGTTATAGTTTTTTCTCATGACTGCGATTGTCGTGGGAGTCGTTGTTTCGTTCGGACGGCCGGAGCGTCCCGCCGGTCGGCGGAGATGGTGCGGATCGGGTGTTTTTTTCGCCTGCGCTTCCGGGGTCGGCACCCCGCCGGAAATTGGTTTTACGCTTCGGAAAGCCCTAACTTTGGGACGTAATCGGAGCGTCCGGAACGGCGGTCGGAGTCGTTTCGTCCGAGGGAGGACGCCGGTCTGCGGATGCGGGGTTTCTCTTCCGCAAAAGTAGGTAAAAATTCAGGAAAAACAAGTTATGGCAAAGGTTTTAATTCTGGATCGATCAAAAAGCATGCGAAACACCTTGCGCGAGCGGCTCGAATACGAGGGTTTCTCGACCGAGGCGGCCGAGAACGAGGCGGCCGCCTCGGAGATGTGCCGCAAGATCCCTTTCGATGTGATTCTTTCCGACACCGGATGCAGGGTGCCCGATACGGGCGTGCCGTTCATCGTGTTGTCGGCCGAAGCGTCGATCGACTCGGCGGTCGAGGCCGTGCGCAACGGCGCGCGCGATTATCTGACGAAGCCCATCGACATGAACCGGCTGCTCAAGTCGATCCACAGCACCATCGACGAGCCGGCGCAGGAGTCCGCGCCCGCTTCTTCCGGGCGTCGTCCGCGCCGCTCGCATGCCGTGCATGCGGAGCAGATCATCGGTACCTCGGAGCAGATCGGCCGCGTGCGGCAGTTGATCGACAAGGTGGCGCCGTGCGAGGCGCGCGTGCTGATCACGGGCGAAAACGGCACCGGCAAGGAGCTGGTGGCCCGCTGGCTGCACGCCAAGAGCGCCCGGGCTGCGGCGCCGTTCGTCGAGGTCAACTGTGCGGCGATTCCCTCGGAGCTGATCGAGAGCGAACTTTTCGGTCACGAGCGGGGCGCCTTCACTTCGGCCATCAAGCAGCGCAAGGGCAAGTTCGAGCAGGCCGACGGCGGCACGCTCTTCATGGACGAGATCGGCGACATGTCGCTGGCGGCCCAGGCCAAGGTGCTGCGGGCTTTGCAGGAGAGCAAGATCAGCCGCGTGGGCAGCGACAAGGACATCGACGTCGACGTGCGGGTAATCGCCGCTACGAACAAGAACCTGCGCGAGGAGATCGACAAGGGCAATTTCCGCGAAGACCTCTACCACCGCATCGGCGTGGTGGTGGTGCGGGTGCCGGCCCTGCGCGACCGGGCCGGCGACATCCCGGAGCTGGTGGAGCACTTCATCCGCACGATTTCGGCCGAATACCGGGTGCCGCCCAAAAAGATGGATGCCGCAGCCTTGGCGGCCTTGCAGTCCAAGCCGTGGACGGGCAACATTCGTGAGCTGCGCAACGTGATCGAGCGCCTGATCATCCTCAGCGAAGACCGCATCACGGCCGAGGATGTGAAGAATTATTGTTAGAGCAGACCGAGCAGTTGGTCGGCGCGGTCGACGATACGGTCGGCGCCGGCTTCTTCGAGTTCGGCCCGTCGGCGGAATCCCCATGTCACGCCTGCCGAGCGGATGCCGGCGGCCCGGGCCGTGAGGATGTCGATGGCCGAGTCGCCTACGAAGAGCGCCTGCTCGCGCGGGATGCCCGTGAGGGAGAGAATCTCCTCGGCTACCGCCGGATCGGGCTTCAGCGGCACGCCCTCGCGCTGGCCCAGCACGGCTTCGAAACGGATGTCGGGAAAGAACGACCGGATCACTTTTTCGGTGCCCGCCTGGAACTTGTTGGAGGCTACGGCCAGCTTCACGCCCCGGCGGACGAGTTCGGCGAGCAGTTGGGGAATGCCGGGGTAGGGTTCGGTGCGGACGTCGAGGTGGTCGGTGTAGTAGGCTATGAAGTCGGCCCGCACCAGCGCCACGTTCTCGGGCGACCGCAGCGGCTCGGGCAAGGCCCGTTCGACCAGGCGCATGATGCCGTTGCCCACGAAACTGCAATAGGCTTCGTAGGAGTGCTGCGGCAGCCCGCGCAGCGCGAGCGCCGTGTTGCAGGCGACGGCCAGGTCGCCGATCGAGTCGACCAGCGTGCCGTCGAGGTCGAAGATCGCCAGTCGAGTTTTCATGATTTGCGGCGTATGCGCCAGCCGATGGCCGCCACAAGGAGCGACATCAGGGGGCTGGCAATGTTGAAGATGCAGTAGGGCATGTAGATGAAGGTCGAGACACCCAGGACGGTGGCTTGCGTCATGCCGCACGAGTTCCAGGGGATGAGCACCGAGCAGACCGTGGCCGAGTCCTCGACCGAGCGGCTCAGCAGGCGCGCTTCGAGACCCCGGGCAGCATAGAGTTCCTTGAACAGACGGCCCGAGAGGATGATCGAGATGTACTGGTCGGCCGTGCAGAGGTTGAAGAACAGCCCGGCGCCCACGGTCGAGGCGACGGCCGAGAAGGTGCGGCGCACCAGCCGCAGGAAGATGCCGGTGAGCGCGCGCAGCATGCCGCTGCCCGTCATCACGCCGCCGAAGCACATGGCGCAGACGATCAGCCACACGGTGTTGAGCATGCCGGCCATGCCGCGCGTGGCGACCAGCTCGTCGAGCTGGATGTTGCCGGTTTCGAGCGCCGTGGGGCCGAAGCAGGTCATGAGCACCCCCTTGAATCCGGAGAGGAAGTCGAGGCGGCTCACACCGGCGACTTCGGCGATCCGTTCGGGTTGTGCCGCGATCATGGCGATGCAGGCCAGCACGACAGCGGCGAAGAGCGTCACCAAGGCCGGGAGCTTGCGGGCGATCAGGACGCCCGTGGCGAGCGGCACGAGCAGCAGCCACGGCGTGATGCGGAACGTGGCGCGCAGCGTGTCGGCATAGAGCTGGGCGTGCGCTCCGGAGCCGTGGTCGAGCGACAGTCCGGCTATGGTGAAGACCGTCAGCGCGATCAGCATCGAAGGCACGGTGGTGTAGAGCATGTAGCGGATGTGGGCGAAGACCTCCACGCCGACGGTCGACGAAGCCAGCACCGTGGTGTCGGAGAGCAGCGAGAGTTTGTCGCCGAAATAGGCGCCCGAGATGATGGCGCCGGCGATCCACCCTTCGGGGAAACCCAGGGCGCGGCCGATGCCCATCAGAGCCACGCCGATGGTGGCGATCGTCGTCCACGAACTGCCCGTCATCAACGCCACGCCGGCGCAGATCAGGCAGGTGGCGACCAGGAAGAACGAGGGGTGGAGGATTCGGAGTCCGTAGTAGATCATCGTCGGCACCACGCCGCTGACCATCCACGAACCGGCTATGGCGCCGATGAGCAGCAGGATGATGATCGCCGAAGCCGAGGCACGGATGTTGTCGACGATGGCTTCTTCGAGCGCCGCCCAGCGGCAGCCGTAGATGCCGATCGAGAGCATCGCGCAGACCGACGCGGCGGAGAGCAGGGCGATCTGGCTGCCGCCGTTGATCGCATCGCCGCCGAAGCAGCGGATGACGACATAGAGCAGAAGGGTCAACACCGCCAGCGGCACGACCGAGATCCATGGCGACGGCGTTCTTGGAGTGGAATTTTTCATAACCTGGATAACCTGACCAGCGACAAAAGTACAAAATAAAGACGAAATGATGAAAACGGGTGCGGACTCGGTTGTCCGATTCTCATGCGCGATTTTGCAAAAAGCGTTGCGGCCGGCGGCCGTATGGCCGGTTCGGGTCGTGCGTTTCTATGCGGAGGGGTTTCGCGCGATGACCCTCGGCCGGACGTTGTGGATCATCGTGCTGATAAAACTTTTCATCATGTTCGCTCTGCTGAAACCCTTTTTCTTCGCCGATCCGCTGGCCGGAAAGGATGGGCGGCAGCGGGCGGCTTGCGTATTGGAAGAATTGACATTGAATAAATAGTATGGTTTCCGATTATTTGCAGACAGTCGACTGGTCGCGGGCGCAGTTCGCCATGACGGCCGTCTACCATTGGTTTTTCGTTCCGCTGACGCTCGGGTTGAGCGTGTTGATCGCCATGATGGAGACTCTTTATTACCGTACGCGGGACGATTTCTGGCGCCGCACGACCCGTTTCTGGATGCGTTTGTTCGGTATCAACTTCGCCATCGGCGTGGCCACGGGATTGATCCTCGAATTCGAGTTCGGCACCAATTGGTCGAACTATTCGCACTTCGTGGGCGACATCTTCGGCGCGCCCTTGGCCATCGAGGGGATCATGGCCTTCTTCCTCGAAACGACCTTCATCGCCGTGATGTTTTTCGGTTGGAACAAGGTCGGCCGCGGCTTCCATCTTGCCTCGACCTGGCTTACGGCCGTCGGGGCCAACCTTTCGGCGTGGTGGATCTTGGTGGCCAATGCCTGGATGCAGTACCCTGTGGGATGTACGTTCAACTTGCAGACCGTGCGCAACGAAATGACCTCGTTCTGGGAGGTGGCCCTCTCGCCCGTGGCTGTCAACAAGTTTTTCCATACGGTCTGCTCGTCGTTCACGTTGGCCTCGCTGTTCGTCGTCGGCGTGAGCGCGTGGTATCTGCTGCGCCGGCGTGAGGATAAGATGGCCCGTGCAAGCATCGCTTTGGCGTCGGCTTTCGGGTTCGTTTTTGCCGTGCTTACGGCCATCACCGGCGACCGGTCGGGTGTCGTCGTCGCCCGGGTGCAGCCCATGAAGCTGGCGGCCATGGAGGCGCTTTACCGGGGCGAAGAGGGGGCATCGCTGACGCTCTTCGGCGTGCTGCGGCCCGAAAGAGAACGGACGTCCGACGATGTTTTCCGTTTCAGTTGGAGTATTCCTAAATTGTTGTCTATGATGAGCTTTCGGGATGCCGGTGCGTTCGTGCCCGGGATCGACGACCTGGTCGACGGCAACCCCGGGCGGGGCATCATGCCGGCAGCCGAGAAGATGGCGCGCGGACGCGTAGCGGTGGGGGAGCTGGCCCGTTACCGGGCGGCCCGCGAGGCCGGCGACCGGGCGGCGATGGCTGCCGTGGAGCGCAAATTCGATCCGTCGGCTCCCGAGGGCGAGGCGTTTCTGCGCGACTATTTCGCTTATTTCGGCTACGGCTACTTGCAGTCGCCGCAACAGATCGTGCCCAACGTGCCGCTGCTTTTCTATTCGTTCCGCGTGATGGTCGGCGCCGGGGTGTTTTTCTTGTTGCTTCTGGCGTTCGTGTGGCGGTCGAACCGCCGCGGCACGTTGGTGCGGCAACGGTGGCTGTTGCGGGTTTGCATCTGGACGATTCCGCTGGCCTACCTCGCCTCGCAGGCCGGCTGGGTGCTGGCCGAGGTCGGGCGCCAGCCGTGGGCCATCCAGGAACTGATGCCCGTGGGGATCGCAGCGTCGAAAGTGCCGAGCGCTTCGGTCGGCGTGACATTTTTCCTCTTTCTGGTGCTTTTCTCGGCGCTCTTGGTGGCCGAGATAGGTATTCTTCTGCGTCAGATCAAGATAGGGCCGGAAAAGATCGGCAACGAGTAATAAAGCGGCTTCGGCCGCGTGAATTTTAGCTATGGATACATTGACTTTTTTACAACATTATTGGTGGTTCGTGATTTCGTTGCTGGGAGCGCTGCTCGTTTTTCTGCTTTTCGTGCAGGGCGGGCAGGCGCTGGTGCGCTGGATCGCCGTGGACGAGGAGGAACGCAATCTTGTCCTCAATGCGACGGGCCGCAAATGGGAGCTGACTTTCACGACGCTCGTCACGTTCGGCGGGGCGTTCTTCGCTTCGTTCCCGCTGTTCTACTCCACCTCGTTCGGCGGCGCGGCCTACGTGTGGACGGCTATTTTGTTCTGCTTCGTCTTGCAGGCCGTGGCCTACGAATACCGGCGCAAGCCTGGCAATGTGTGGGGCGCCAGGACGTTCGACGCATTCCTGACGATCAACGGCGTGCTCGGCCCGTTTCTGTTGGGCGCGGCTCTTTCGACCCTCTTTACTGGGGCGCCCTTTACGGTCGACCGGCTCAATCTGGCCGACCGGGGCGGCGACGGGCATGTCGTGATTTCGCAGTGGGCCACGCCGTGGCACGGACTCGATGCGCTGGCCAACGGCTGGAACGTCGTGCTGGGGCTGGCGGTCGCGCTCCTGGCCATGACGCTGGGGTGCCAGTATGCGATGAACTGCATCGACGACGGGGCGGTCGTCGACCGTGCCCGCAAGAGGATGCGTCCCTTGGCGCTCGGGTTCGCGCTCTGTTTTGTCGCCTGGCTGGTGCGGCTGCTTTGCGCGACGGGGTATGCGGTCGACCCGGCAACGGGCGCGATCGTGGCCGAGCCGTACAAATATCTGCACAACCTGCTGGCGATGCCTTATGCGGCGGCGGTTTTGCTGGGCGGTGCGGCGCTTGTGGCGCGGAGCATCTTGCTGGGGTGGCGGGGCAGCCGTCGGGCTGTGTGGTGGGGCGGTTCGGGCACTGTGTCGACCGTGCTGGCGTTGCTGCTCTGTGCGGGCTGGAACAACACGGCTTACTATCCCTCGCTGGCCGATATGCAGTCGTCGCTGACGATCGGCAATTCGTCGTCGAGCCTTTTCACGCTGCGGACGATGGCCTGGGTGTCGCTTTTCATTCCGTTCGTGGCGGTCTACATCGGTTATGCCTGGCGGGCGATCGATCGTCGGCGTCTGACCCGGGCCGAACTCGACGAAGGAGAACATCAATATTGAAACCGGTCGTTTCCCCGATGCCCTCCCCCGCGTCGGGTGCCGGTTGTAGAAAATAAGGCGGAACCCTCCTTGTAGGTTCCGCCTCTTTGTCGGATCGTTCCGGTCGTAGGTTACTCCTCCTTCTGGCCGAAAGGATACTGGTTCTGCTGCACGTCGTCGAAACGCATGCCCTTTTCGTAGGTCTTCATCGCGCGGCGCGACATGCCCATCGACGAGAAGCCGCCGTCGTGGTAGAGGTTCTGCATCGTCACCTTGCGCGTGAAGTCCGAGAAGAGCGTCAGCACGTAGTCGGCGCAGTCTTCGGCCGTGGCGTTGCCCAGGGGCGACATGTTCTCGGCGAACGACATCAGGTCGCCCAGACCCAGCACGCCGCTGCCTGCCGTGGTCGCCGTGGGCGACTGCGATACGGTGTTGATGCGCACGTGCTTCTCACGGCCGTAGATGTAGCCGAAGCTGCGGGCGATCGATTCGAGCAGCGCCTTGGCGTCGGCCATGTCGTTGTAGCCGTAGAGCGTGCGCTGCGCGGCGATGTAGGAGAGGGCCACGATCGAACCCCACTCGTTGATGGCGTCCTTCTTGCGCGCCACCTGGATGGCCTTGTGGAACGAGATGGCCGAGATGTCGAGCGTCTTGGAGAGGTAGTCGTAGTCCAGGTCGTCGTAGGTGCGGCCCTTGCGGACGTTGGGCGACATGCCGATGGAGTGGAGCATGAAGTCGAACTTGCCGCCGAAGTGTTCCATCGTCTTGTCGATCAGGTTCTCCAGGTCTTCGACGCTCGTCGCGTCGGCCGGGATGACCACCGTATTGCATTTCTCGGCCAGCTGACCGATCGTGCCCATGCGGATCGAGACGGCCGTATTCGTCAGCACGATTTCGGCGCCCTCCTCCACGGCGCGTTCCGCCACTTTCCAGGCGATCGACTGCTCGTTGAGCGCTCCGAAGATCAGACCTTTCTTGCCTTTGAGTAATTGAGATGCCATATTTGATTCCGTTTAAAAATTTCGGGGCAAAGGTAGCGATTTTTTTTCAATTGATTGTGCCGATGCCGGAAATCAGCGTCGCGGGGTGCAGCCGGGGCTTGCGATGTGACTTTAATGCTAACGAAAATGATTTTGTTGGGCCGGCCCGTTGACCGTTCGCACCGAATAGTCTATTTTTGTAGAACGATGATTCCCGTCTGTCCGGACTGCAAGTCCGACCCGCAGCCGGATGCGCTTTTCATCGTTGCGGCCCGGCCGAACGACCAGACTACACTTAAATTATACTATGAAACCTTTTTTTCTTGCGCTGCTGTTTTTGGCAGCGTTCTCGCCCGCCGGTGCGGCGATCAAGATGCCGGCGGTATTTTCCGACAACATGGTCTTGCAGCAGCAGACCCGCGCCGCCGTGTGGGGCAAGGCCGCTCCCCGGGAGCGGATCGCTGTCGTCGCTTCGTGGAACGATAAGGTCTACCGCACCGTGGCCGGGCGCGACGGGCGGTGGCAGCTCGCCGTCGAGACGCCCGCGGCCATGACCGGGCAGCAGCTCACGGTCTGCGGGGCCGATACGGTGGTGATTCGCAATATTCTGATCGGCGAAGTGTGGCTTTGCTCGGGCCAGTCCAACATGGAGTTCCCCACGGCCCGCGATCCCAAGAACAAGTGGATGACCGGCATGGTCGACTACGACGAGCAGATGGACGACGCTGCGTTCGACGAGCTGCGTCTGTTCCATGTCGAGCACCAGTTGGCGCCCGACGGCGAACGCGACGACTGCGTGGGGCGCTGGGTGGTCTGCACGCCCGAGAATCTGAAGTCGTTTTCGGCCGTGGGATTCGTTTTCGGCCGCTCCCTGCACAAGGAGCTGCGGCAGCCCGTGGGCTTGATCCAGGCTTCGTGGGGCGGCACGCATGCCGAGTCGTGGACTCCGATGGAGGTCATGGCCCGCAATCCGCTCTACGCCGACGTGCTGGAACAGTACGCCCCCGAGAACATCAAGCGGCAGAAGGACTGGTGCAAGGTTCCGGCTACGCTGTGGAACGGCATGATCCGTCCGGTCTGCCCCTATACGGTCAAGGGCTGCATCTGGTATCAGGGCGAGTCCAATTCGGTGCGGGCTGAAAAATACCAGCAGGTTTTCACCAACATGATCGACGCTTGGCGCAAGGAGTTCCGCGCGCCCGACATGCCGTTCTATTTCGTGCAGATCGCGCCCCACTACCAGCAGCCCCCGACCATCCGCGACGCCCAGTTCCGCACCTGGCGGTCGGTGCGCCGCACGGGCATGGTCGTCGTCACCGATGCGGGCGATTCGCTCGATATCCATCCCCGCAACAAGGCCGTTCCGGGCGAGCGGCTGGCCCGGTGGGCGCTCAACCGCGACTATGACCGCGACGTGGCTTGCGAAAGCCCCTGCTTCGTCTCCTCTCGGCGCGAGGGCGCTGCCCTGGCCGTGAAATTCGCCCATGCCGAGGACGGTTTGTGGGCCGCTCAGGGCGACCGCATCGAGGGTTTCTTCCTTGCAGGCGCCGACCGCCGGTTCTATCCCGCCGAGGCCGTCGCTGCGGGCGACGAGGTGCTGCTGACCGCTCCGCAGGTCGAGCAGCCCGTGGCCGCGCGCTACGGATGGGGCAAATGGTTTCGGGTCAATCTGGTCAACGGTGCCGGACTCCCCGCCGTGCCGTTCCGCACCGATGCGTGGGAGCCGGACAGCTATGCCCGTTGGTTCGCCGATTCCGAGATGCGCCGCTTTCCCGAGGCCTGGCGTCTCGACCACGGCAAGCGTCTCTTTTTCGGTTATGCCCAGGGCGTGGGGTGCTGCGCCATGCTGCGCATGTGGAAAGCCACGGGCGAGAGCCGCTACTTCGACTATGTGGAGCAGTGGGCCGATTCGATCGTCGACGAAAAGGGCGGCATCCATCTTTATGATCTGGCCGCCTACAATCTCGATTTCATCAATCCGGGCAAAGTGCTCTTCGATTGCTACCGCGAGACGGGCAAGGAGAAGTACCGCAAGGCGATGGACCGGCTCGTCGGGCAGATGCGCCGCCATCCCCGCACCTGCGACGGCGCCTATTGGCACAAGCTGATCTACCAGCACCAGATATGGCTCGACGGACTCTACATGTGCTCGCCTTTCCTGGCGCAGTACGGGGCCGAGTTCGGCCAGCCCGAGTGGATCGACGAGGCCGTGAAGCAGATCAAGCTCTGCCATGCCCACACGTTCGATCCCGCCACGGGGCTTTACCACCACGCCTGGGACGAGAGCCGTTCGCAGCGCTGGGCCGATCCCGAGACGGGACATTCGCCCAACTTCTGGGGCCGGTCGATCGGGTGGTGGTTCATGGCGCTGGTCGATAACCTCGACTTCATTCCTGCTGACCATCCCGACCGGGCGTTCGTCGTTTCGCTGGTGCAGGGGCTGGCCGATGCGCTGCCCAAGTACCAGGACAAGGCCGGGCTGTGGTACCAGGTGCTCGACTGCCCCAAGCGCAAGGGCAACTTCCCCGAGGCTTCGGTCACCGCGCAGTTCATGTATGCTTATGCCAAGGCCGTGAACAAGGGTTACCTCGATGCCTCCTATCGTCAGTATGCCGAGAAGGCCTTCGAGGGGCTGCGCAGCAAATTGCTGGGCGAGTGCGCCGACGGCACGCTTTCGCTCACGCGGTGTTGTGCGGTGGGCGGTCTGGGCGGCAATCCCTACCGCGACGGCAGTTTCGAATATTACATCGGCGAACGCATGCGCGACAACGATGCCAAGGCTACCGGCCCCTTCATCATGGGGTGTCTCGAATTGAATAAGTAAGGGATATGAAAAGCAGGTTCTTTCTGGTTTTGGCTGCGGCTCTTTCCGTGGCCGGCCTTTTTGCGCAGGATCCCCGCGAGCGGGTCTACAACTATGAGGTGCTCCACCCCAGCCACGAGCAGAAGCCGCCCGTGACGGGCTATGCCGCCGTGCGGGTCGCAGAGCATCTGGACCGCGGACTGACCGTGCAGCCCGCGCGCGACACGACGGGCGTTTATTTGAGCTGGCGCATGCTCGCCGCCGATCATCCCGAAGTGGGATTCAACGTCTACCGCCGTATCGACGGCCGCACCGAGCTGCTCAACCGCCGGCCGGTGTCGAAGACTACGGATTTCCTCGATGCGACCCTCCCCGCAGGCGCGCAGGCGGAGTATTGGATCGAACCCTGCTACAACCTCGAAAGCGGCCCGGCTTGTGAGCCGGTGGCCGTCGTGTGCGATACGTTGCGGCAGGCGCCGCGCTATCGCTCCATCCGGCTTCGCGGCAACGAGCGGGCGGGCAAGGTGGCCCTGGCCGATCTGAACGGCGACGGCAAATACGACTTCATCGTCCGCACGCCCGACCGCAACGTCGACCCCGGCACCCCGGGCGATCCCACGGGCCTGACCTATACGATTTCGGCCTATCTGCACGACGGCACCCGCCTTTGGAGCCGCGATCTGGGGCCGGGCATCGAGCCGGGCATCTGGTATTCGCCTTTCGTGGCCTACGATTTCGACGGCGACGGCAAGGCCGAGGTGGCTTTGAAGACCGCTCCGGCCGATGCGCGGCGCAATGCCCGGTTCCGGGTCGATTCGGGCGAGGAGTATCTTTCGGTGCTCGACGGCATGACCGGCGAGGAGCTGGCGCGCGTCGACTGGCCCGAACGCTCGTGGCGGCTGGGCGATCTCAACCGGCAGAACCGCAACCAGCTGGGCATGGCCTTTCTCGACGGGCGGACGCCCTGCATCATCGCTGCGCGGGGCACCTATCGCGCCATGCTGGCCGATGCCTGGCAGTTCCACGACGGCCGCCTGACGCGGCTCTGGCGTTGGGACGGCGACGAGGAGAATCCCGTGATCCGCAGCCAGGGCGCCCACAGCATGGTGGCGGGCGACGTCGATGGCGACGGGCGCGATGAAATCCTCTTGGGCGGCTGCATGCTCGATGACAACGGGACGCTGCTCTGGTCGGCCGGCATCGGTCATCCCGATAAAGCCTATCTGGCCGACATCGACCCCGCACGGCCGGGCCTGGAGGTCTTCTTGTGCGGCGAGGTGCGCCACGACGACGGCCGCGGCGTCTGCATGGTCGATGCGGCGACCGGGCGTCAGGTGTGGAACATCGGCCGGCCGACGCGCCACGTGGGCGACGGCATGGTCGTCGATTTCGACCCTTCGCATCCGGGCATGGAGTGCATCGGCAAGGAGGACAGGAAAGGCGGCAGCACAGCGCGCTATCTGCTCACGGCGCAGGGCGAGGAACTGCTCTCCGAGGCGGTTCCCGACTGCCGCAACTGGGTGTGGTGGGATGCCGACCTGCTGCGCGAGACATTCAAGGGGCACCGCGATGCCCTGTGCGTGGCCAAGTGGCCCGATACCGTGCTCGATGAGGGGATCGAGGGGTCGATCCTGATGATCGCCGACATCCTGGGCGACTGGCGCGAGGAGATCGTTACGGCTCTGCCGGGCGAGCTGCGCATCTACATGACCGACATCCCCGCCGCCGACCGGCGTCCTGCGCTCATGCAAGACCCGTTGTACCGCAGTTATGTCTTGCATCGCAGCATGGGCTATCCCCAGGCGCCCGTGCCGTCGTATTATTTGGGTAAATAAAATATTCCGGTTATGAAATATGTTTTGACATTTTTGCTTTGCGGGCTGGCGTTCACGGCCGCAGACGGGGTTGCAGCGCAGCGGAAGACGCCGCGCGGAACCCGGCAGGAAGCGCCGCAGAATCCCTACGAGGCCTATTGTGCCGACCTGCCTTTCGACATGCCGTGCCCGGAAGCTCCGGTCTTTCCCGACCGCAGCGTTTCGGTGGCCGACTTCGGCGGCGATCCCAGCGGTGCGGAGCTATCTACGGCCGCTTTCGCGGCCGCCATCGACCGCCTTGCGGCGGCCGGCGGCGGCACGGTGAACGTTCCGGCGGGAGTCTGGCACACCGGGCCGATCGTCTTGCGCGACAACATCCGTCTGAATGTGGAGCGGGGAGCGATCATTCTCTTTTCGAGCGACAAGAGCCTTTATCCGCTGGTCGAGACGTCGTTCGAGGGCTACGACAACACGCGCCGCTGCCAGTCGCCCATCTCGGCGCGCGGCGTCCGCAACATCGCCATCACGGGACAGGGCGTCATCGACGGCAACGGCGAGTTCTGGCGGCCGCTCAAGCGCGAGAAAGTCAATGAGGGCACCTGGCGGCGGATCACTTCGCGCGGCGGGTGTTATAAGCGGCCGACCTACTGGTTTCCCAGCGAGCAGGCGCTGCGGGGCGATGCCGTGGCCGACATGAACGTGCCGCGCACGCTCTCGACCGACGAGGAGTGGGCCGCCGTGAAGGATTTTCTGCGACCCGTGATGGTCAGCTTGATCGATTGCGAGAACGTGTTGTTGCAGGGCGTCGTCTTCCAGAACTCCCCGGCGTGGAACATCCACCCGCTGCTGTGCCGCAACGTGATCGTCGACGGGGTGACCGTGCGCAATCCCTCCTATGCCCAGAACGGCGACGGACTCGACATCGAGTCGTGCCGCAACGTGCTTGTCGCCGACAGCCGTTTCGACGTGGGCGACGACGGCATCTGCATCAAGAGCGGCAAGGACGAGGACGGCCGCCGGCGCGGCGTGCCTACCGAAAACGTCGTCGTCGCGGGTTGTACGGTATTCCGCGGGCATGGCGGCTTCGTCGTCGGCAGCGAAATGTCGGGCGGCGTGCGCAACGTGCTGGTGTCGCGCTGCAACTTCGTCTCTACCGACGTGGGGCTGCGTTTCAAGAGCCGGCGCGGACGCGGCGGCGTGGTCGAGAACATCTTCGTCTACGATACCTCCATGTCGGACATAGCCACCGAACCGTTGCTTTTCGACTTGTTCTACGGCGGCAAGTCGGCCGTCGAGGTGCTCGAATCGGGCACCGAGGAGCGGGCTGCAGCGCTCGTGCCGCCCGTCGACGAGACGACGCCCGCTTTCCGCAACATCGACATCCGGCGGTTGAGGTGCCTCGGCGCCCGGCGCGCCATGTTC
>JAIECN010000090.1 GCA_029068505.1 Alistipes sp. | reverse complement strand
CTATTATGTAATAGGATGTTGAAAGTGTAAACGGAAACCACAATTGTTTTATCTTAAAAATCAATTTTTATGAAGAGGTTCAATTTTTGGCGTTCCTTGTTCTTCTCGGCGCTGGCTGTAATGGCTTTCGCTGCATGTTCGGACAATGACGATGACAATGGCGGCGGTGCCGAGGCTTCCATCACGGTCGATGGCAAGGGTGCCGTGGCGCTCGGCGTCACGGGTGCGGCAGGCGATCAGACTGCCGAAGTCTCTGTCGTGTCGTCGGGTGTCTGGACGCTCGCTTTCGAGCAGGAGCAGGCGTGGTGCACGGCCAGCGTGCTTTCGGGCAACGCCGGCGTGACGTCGGTCAAGTTCACGGCAGTCGAGGCGCTTCCCGAGGGTGTCGAGGAGCGTTCCGCAGTGGCTGTGCTGTCTACTTCGGGCGTGATCTACGGCGTGCCTTTTGTCAAGACAGCCAAGATTTCCATCCGTCAGTCCGCAAGCGGTAAGGCTACGCCCGACACCAACGTCGCAGCCGTCCGTGCTTTGCTCAAGGCGATGACGCCTACGACGACCAAGCAGCCCGTTACGGAGCAGTTGGCAGCCATGACCATCACGGGCGTCGTCGGCTCCGATGCCGAGGGCGGCAACATGGGCGATGCGTTCTATGTAGCCGTGCAGGATGAGACTCCCGTCAAGGAGGCAGGTCTGACGTTGAGCAATTCGCAGTTCTCGACCCTGAAGCTCGAAGCCGGTACGGTCGTCGCTATTCCGATGGCCGGTGCGCAGGTAGGCACCTATGGCAACGTCATCCAGCTGACGCTCAACAACGATGCCGTGATCAGCACCTGGCCCGGCGATGCTCCCGAGCCGGTAGTCGTTACTCCCGCCGAGTTGCTCGACTACGAGTCGATGGTCGTGAAGATCGAGAATTGCTATCCGACCGACAATTACAACGAGGCTTGGTACAATTCGTCCAACAAGGGCAACGTAAACTTCGTGACTTTCAACGATGAGGCTTTCGTCGGTTACATGGGCAGCAAGGCTACCATCGGCACCACGATCGTTCCGCAGAAGAGCGGTTCGCTGATCGGTATCGCAGGCCAGTACAACGGTACCAAGCAGATCAAGCCCCGTACGGCGGCCGACATCCAGCTTACCAACGAAATTCCTCCCATCGAGTATACCAAGGCTACGATCGCCGAGCTGAAAGCCGGCAATTTCGAAGTCGAGGCTACGCTCGTCGCTGTTTACCAGAAGGGGCTGTTGTTGGCCGACGGTACGGGTTACACGCTCGCGTTCAACAACGATTGGAGCACCCAGGAGTCGAACCCCTACATCAACGATGTGAACAAGAAGATCACCGTCAAGGGCCAGGTTGTCGAGTACAACGGTCTGCTCCAGTTCTCGAAGTTCGAGGCCGAGATCGGCGAGGCTTCGACTCTCGTGCTGCCCGAGCCGGTAGTCTTCGATGCTGCCGCTCTGACCGCTTACGATAGCGACAAGAAGTACGAGTACGTGTCGTTGACCGGCGTGCTGAACATCGAGGTAGGCACTTCTTACAACACCTATACGGTGGAGGTGACCGGTTACGATGCGAAAAAGGTGACGCTCGCTTATGGTCTCGATGCTTACTATGCAGGCATGGCGTCCGGCGATGTAGTCGACATCAAGGGCTTCGCTGTAGGTTTCGACACTTCCAAGATCAACATCATGGTTCGTGAGATCGCACAGAATACCACGATCCCGGCCTTGACGTTTACCACGACGCCTCATACTTTTGCCGGCAGCGATCCCGAAGAGCAGAAAGTTGAGTTCATCGCCAAGAACCTGCCCGAGGGTGCGCTCGTCGAGTTCTTGTTCGAGGGTGCCAATGCCGATAAGTTTGAAGTACTGCAGCAGGATAACAATACGTGGGTTACCATCAATGCAGTCGGTGCCAATAACAGCGGTGCTGCTTACGTCGCTACGCTCGTTGCCAAATTGGGCGATGCGGTTCTGGATCAGGTTGCTGTGTCGCAGAATCCTGCCGATGTCAAGAACTATGTACTTGTCTCTGCTGCTCCTGCCGATTGGTCGGGCGAATATATTGTCGGTTATCCGAACGGAGAAACCTGCTCGATTCTCGATGTTAAGAAAGTCGTCGATGCAGAATCGACGTTCTTTACCCGACTGGACCTTGTTGCACCTGCGTTCAGCGGATCCAAGATCGTTTATAATGTTGCGTATCACACGATCACTCTTGCCAAAATCGAAGGTACGGAGTTCTACTCGATGAAGTATGGCGAAGAATATGTGGGTTGGAAGAGCGGGATCAAAAACAACTGCTCTTTCACGAAAGTTGTTCCGACTGCAGCTACTCCGGATTATCAATGGACGCTTTCCATGGGAGAAAATTCGGCTGTGACTTTTACGTTGACCACTTTGGATGGTACCAAGGCGCGTAATTTCCAGTACAATGCGGCCAGCGGCCAGGAGCGTTTTTCGACCTATACGGGAACGCAGAAAGCTGTGATGCTTTATCAACTTGAAAAATAAGAAATTTATTTTTTGAGTCTTTTCTGAAACCCGACTCTTGGCGGAAACTATTGTTCCGCCAAGAGTTCGGTTTCTTTGAAACTCTTTTCTCTTTTTGTTTTTCGGAATGTCTGTTTTCTACAAATTCCATTTGCCCGCGTGGGTACTTGCGGGTTTTCTTCTTCTTTTTGCGGGATGCGGCGATGATGACCAGGGTGTGCTCGTAGTGCAGCTCGCCGCAGGGACCGTAAATTGCGAAACTACAACGGATCGGATCGTCACCGTCGGCGGGCAGCTCTCTTTCTCCGCCACGATCGTCAGCCAGAGCGGCGACAGCGCGTGGTGTTCGTTCGAGCCGTTCGCTTCCGATGCCGCCGTCGTACTCCAGAAGTCGGGCACGGTCGGCATCCCCATGGTTGTCTACCTCGCGCGCAACGAGAGCGACGAGGATCGTTCGGCAACCATCGTCGTCGGGTTTCCCGACAAGTCCGGCGTCACGTTGACGCTCAAACAGTTGGCTTATTCTCCTACGGCGTTCTTCGACCGGCAGTGGGGCGAGCAGCCCGCCTATCAGAAGAACGATGATTATACCTACAAAACTTATTATACGACCCTCACCCAGGGCGGTCGCGTCCGCAATTACTCCATTTGCTTCGATAAGGAGAAGCGCGTGTCGCATTGGGTCGCTTATCCCCTCACTACCAATTACGTCGAGCCGTCGGTCGGCCGTACCAACCGATGGGCCTACGATCCCAACACCCAGATGCCCGTCATTCCCCAGTCGGAGCAGTCCAACGTTGTCCGGGCTTTCGGTTATGAAGCCGTGCGCGGTCACCAGTGTCCCTCGGCCGACCGGTACAGCAACGAGACTACCAATGCCATGACGTTCTACGCGACCAACATCATGCCGCAGAATTATGATTTCAATGGAGATATTTGGGCCAAGTTGGAGAAAAAGATACGCGACAACATGGGATTCCATCGGCAGGATACGATCTTCGTCGTCACGGGAACCTATTTCGGCAACGACCGGACGATTACCGATGCAAGCGGCAATAAGGTCGCCTATCCATCGCATTGTTGGAAGGTGCTGCTGCGTTCTTCCGGCAAGCGGGCCGTGTGGGAGAGTTCGGCCGACCAGCTCTACGGCATCGGCTTCTGGTTCGCAAACGACGCGTCGAATACCGGGCCGTTGAGCAGTTATTCGACTTCGATCGCCGATATCGAGCAGAAAACCGGCTTCACTTTCTTCCGCAACATTCCGGCCGATGCCGCTGCGCAGGTCAAGGCCCAGCATAAGCCTACGGATTGGAGTATTTGAATTATATAGTTTTTCGATGACCTCCGGACTTTCGAATCAATCGTATTTAATATAAGCCGTTATGAAGAGATTCCTTCTTACAGGATTGTTCGCCGCGTTGATCGTGGCTTGTTTCGCACAGAAACCCTACAAGGTGGTCTTCTACAACTTCGAGAACCTTTTCGACACCATCAACGACCCCGATGTGCTCGACGAGGAGTTCACGCCCGAGGGGCTGAAGAGGTGGAATTCGACCAAGTACAACAAGAAGATCGCCAACCTCGAACGCGTGTTGTTCGACATCGCCGTCGAGGACAAGGACTTCCCCGCCGTGATCGGCGTCTCCGAGATCGAGAACCGCAACGTCATGGAGGACGTCATCGCCCAGTCCAAGTTGGCGCATGCCGATTATCGCGTCGTGCATTACGATTCGCCCGATCTGCGCGGCGTCGACGTGGGATTCTACTACCGGCCCGATGTCTTCAAGTTGGAGGGCAGCGCGCCCATTCCGTTCCACATGCCCGAGTTGCCCGACTTCCGCACGCGCGATTTCGTCACCATGTGGGGCACCATCGACAGCGAGCCGTTCTTCTTCCTCGTCAGCCACTGGCCCTCGCGCCTGGGCGGCAAGGAGGCTTCCGATCCCAAGCGTATGGCCGCCGCCCGGCGGGTCAAGGAGATCGTCGATTCGGTGCAGTGCGCCAATCCCGCCACCAAGGTCGTGGTCATGGGCGACTTGAACGACGACGCTACCGACGATAGCATCGTCGAGGGCCTCAGCGCCAAGGGCAAGCCCCAGGATGTGCAGCCCGGCGACATGTTCAATCCGTTCATCGCCTTGCTCAAGGCCGGTTACGGGACGTTGGCTTATCGCGATTCTTGGAACTTGTTCGACAACATCGTCGTTTCGGCCAATCTGGTCGACGCGCCCGCCGGTACTTTGCGGTTGTTGGCCGTCGGCAAGTTCTACGGCGGCATCTTCCGGCGTCCCTATATGATCCAGAAGAGCGGCCAGTACAAAGGTTATCCGTTGCGTACGTTCGTCGGCAACGATTTCCAGGGCGGTTTCAGCGACCATTTCCCCGTCTATATTTATATCGGTAAATAATAGTGCAAACAGCAACCTTATGAAACTGAAATCTTTACTTCTTTTCTTGCTCGCCGTCGCCACGTGTGCTGCGACTTATGCGCAGGATGGCGGCATCCGCGGTAAGGTCGTCTCGCGCGGCAGCCGCGAGGCGTTGAGCAACGTCAAGGTGACGCTCGAATCCACCGGTTTGACCGCCACTACCGACAAGGACGGCAACTTCTCTTTCGAGAATCTGCCGCAGGGCGATTATCGCGTGGCTTTCGACGCTCCCGACATCGAAGACCTCGAATTGCGTGTGCGCGTAGGGCAGAACGTGCGCGATCTGAATGCTGTCGTCGTTTCACCGTTGGCAAGAGGCGCCGGCTTCGACGATTCGATTTTCGCCGAGTTCGACAGCGACTCGTCGTCTTCCGACGAGCAGGCGCTGCCTTCGTCGCTTTCGGCTTCCAAAGACCTTTTCAACAGCGTCGCGTCGTACCGTTTCAGCGAGATGCGTTTCAACGTCCGCGGTTACGATTCGCAGTATTCCGATATCTATCTCAACGGCATCCGTTTCAACGACGCCATGACCGGTTACGGCCCCTGGTCGTTGTGGAGCGGTCTGAACGACGCTACGCGCAACCAGAATACCGTCGCCGGTCTCACCGCTACCGATTTCGGATTGGGCGGCATCGCCGGCATGACCAACATCAACGCCCGGGCTTCGCAGATGCGCAAAGGGCTGCGCGTCAGCGTTTCGAACGGCAACCAGATGTATCGTTTCCGCGCTATGGTTTCCTATGCGTCCGGTCAGTTGGACAACGGTTGGTCTTACGGTTTTTCGCTCGGTACGCGCCAGGGCGGCAACGGTTATGTCGACGGGGTGTATTACAATTCCTATTCTTACTTCCTCTCGGCCGAGAAGTTGTTCAACCACGATCATCGCCTGGCTTTGACCATCTTGGCGTCGCCTTCGGAGCGCGGTGCGCAGCAGGCGTCGACCGACGAGGCTTACAAGCTCTTCGGCAATAATTATTACAATCCCAACGTCGGTTACCAGGACGGCAAGTTGCGTAATTCCCGCGTCCGCGACACCCACGAGCCGATCGTCATGCTCAATTATACGTGGGAGGCTTCGGAGCGCACCCAGTTGAACGCCGCCACCTCGCTGCGTTTCGGTAAGAACGGCTATTCGGCCCTTACTTGGAAGGATGCCGCCGATCCCCGCGGCGATTACTA
Source organism: Alistipes sp. (assembly GCA_029068505.1). Lineage (GTDB taxonomy): Bacteria > Bacteroidota > Bacteroidia > Bacteroidales > Rikenellaceae > Alistipes. Next base: position 59 of record JAIECN010000090.1, on the reverse strand, counting down.
CCGTTATCTGCCTTCGTCGCTCACAAGACAGATAGTTCCCTGCGAGACTTCCGAGGAGA
>JAIECN010000009.1 GCA_029068505.1 Alistipes sp. | reverse complement strand
TCACAGCACTGCCGACGACCGCCTTGCTGTAGGTCGCGGCCCAGCGGCGCATGGTCGTCACGACCAGTCCGTCGGCCGGTTCGGCGACCACCGCAGGCCGCAGCTTGAATCCCGTGGCGAACATCTCGGGCAGCACCACCACGTCGGCTTCGGCGGCAGCCACCACCGGCTCGATGCGTTCCAGATTGCGGGCCGTGTGCTCCCACTCCATGTCCACCTGACAAAGCGCAATACGAATCTTCATAGACTACACATCATTAAGTCACCAAACGCCGCACGCCGGAGGAGGCCATACCCAGCCCCCGGGAGTGCCGAAACGCCGTTCATTCTTGCAAAATTAACCATTTTTCGGTAACGGGCAACCGCCGGCCCCGGCAAATTCGCCGGAAAGTTGCGGCGCAACGAAATAAAACGTACTTTTGCAACCTAATCTTTCGAACCATGCTCAAAGCAGGCCGCAACCACACCCTCACCGTCAGCCGCATATCGGACTACGGTCTCTATCTGGAAAACGAAGAACACGACGAAGTGCTGCTTCCGAACCGCTATGTCTCGCTTGCGGACAAGCCGGGCGACACCAAGGAGGTGTTCGTCTACCACGATTCGGAAGACCGTCTGGTGGCCACGACCGAGACGCCGCTGCTGCGGGCCGGCGAAGCAGGGTTCCTCAAGGTGGTGGACAAGACCGTGCACGGGGCTTTCCTCGACTGGGGACTGACGGGCAAGGACATCTTCCTGCCCAACCGCAACCAGCAGGGCGGTATCCTGGCCGGCCACAGCTACCTCGTCTACCTCTACGAAGACAGCGTGACGGGCCGCTGCGTAGCGACGAACAAACTGAAAACCTTCATCGACAACGATGAAATAACGGTGCGCCCGCGCGAAGAGATCGACCTGCTGGTGGCGTCGGAAAGCCCGATCGGCTATCGGGTCATCGTCAACAACCGCCACTGGGGCATGATCTACCGCAACCAGATTTTCCGTCCCGTGGCCGTGGGCGACCGCCTGCGGGGCTTCGTACGCCGCATCACGGAGGACAACCGCATCGACGTGAGCCTGCAACAGACGGGCCTGGCGCAGGTCAAGGATTCGGCCCGCACCTTGCTGCAACTGCTGCGCGACAACGGCGGGCATCTGCCGCTCAACGACGCCAGCGATCCGGCCGAGGTGCAGCGCCTGACGGCGATGAGCAAAAAAGCATTCAAACGTGCGGTAGGCATGCTGCTCAAACAAGGCGACGTGGAGATGACCGACCGCGAAATCAAAATCCGCAAACGATGAAAAGCATCCGAACCGCCGAACGCGTTTCGTGCGAGGCTTCCGACAACTTCGTGTTCCAGCGCTCGCTGCTGGCCTACCATGCCGCCGCGGAGCGCATCAAGGGCGATGTGCTGGAGATCGGCACCGGCTCGGGCTACGGCATCGAGGTCGTGGCGCCGCATGCCGCGCGCTTCATCACCATCGACAAGCATGTCCCGCCCGTCGATCCGACCCGTTTTCCGAGCGTGGAGTTCCACCGGGCGACCGTGCCGCCGCTGCCTTTCGCCTCCCGTTCGTTCGACTGCGTGATTTCGTTCCAGGTGATCGAGCACATCGCCCGCGACCTGGAATTCGTACGCGAAGTCGAACGCGTACTGCGTCCCGGCGGCCGCTTCATCCTGACGACGCCCAACGCCCCGATGTCGCTCACGCGCAATCCCTGGCATGTGCGCGAATATACGGCCGACGAGCTGCAAGGATTGCTGGGCAGCGTCTTCGCGCAAGTCGAGATGCTGGGCGTCTTCGGCAACGAGAAAGTCATGGCCTACTATGAGGAAAACCGCCGAAGCGTGGCCCGCATCGCACGATACGACATTTTCGATCTTCAACATCGCCTGCCGCGCCGGCTGCTCCAGCTACCCTACGACATACTGAACCGTATGAACCGGCGCAAACTGCTGCGGGCCAACACCGAACTGACCGGTTCGATCCGCATGGACGACTACCGGCTGGGGCCGGTCGGCGCCGCATGCTTCGATCTTTTCTACATCGCACAAAAATAGACATCGGAACAACCCGGCCAACAAAAAACGGTCAACGCAGCGGAGCGCATCCCGACAACCCAAGCCAGCAGAACCGGCAAAGCAGCAAAGCGGAACGATTCATCGTTCCGCTTTTTGTGTCCGCCGGAGAAAACGCTACGCGGTCTTTATCAA
>JAIECN010000089.1 GCA_029068505.1 Alistipes sp. | reverse complement strand
TCGCTTCTTCGCCGCGGCGGCTGAGTGCCGGTTCTACGGTCCGGCCGGTCGTGGGTGGGGACGGTGCGAGGGCGTGGCCGTTCGACGGTGCGGCAGAGTGGCGGTGCGGAGCGTTCGACGGTTCGAGGGTTTTGACGGTGCGGTTCGATGGTGCGGTGCGTTCGACGAGAAGTCTTTTTTTACCCTTTATATTTTATCCTCGGCTTTCCATGCTTTCGATCGAGGGGTTCGTGGCGGTCACGTCTTGCTCGATCTGTTGTTGCGTCGGGGCCTCTCCCGGCGCGGCGGGAGTGATCCGCACGCCGTTTTCCGGCATGTTCTGCGTCACCACCGGCACGCGCATCGCCTTGCCCGGGCGGGTGTCGGCCGTCGTCATCTTGTTGTTCTGGTTCTGCATCCCGGTTGCGGGATTGTCGTTGCAATTGTTCTTTTCCATGCTCTTTTTTTTTGCGGGAGCGGTGCAAAGGCCGTACCGGAAGGCGATAAAAAGAAACGCCCCCTCGCAGTGAGGGGGCGTTTTGTCGTCCGTTCCGGAGTTTATTCCGATACGATCGCCTCGCTCGGGCATACGCCTGCGCAGGTGCCGCAGTCGATGCACTTGTCGGCGTCGATCACATAGATATCGCCGGCCGAGATCGCCTCTACGGGGCACTCGCCGATGCAGGTGCCGCAGGCAACGCAAGAGTCAGTAATTTTGTAAGCCATGACTGAAAAAAAGTTTGTTGTTAATGTGTGTCTGCAAATATAGGAAACTTATGGCGAATAATCTGCATTTCGCCGCTATTTTTTTGTTGCCGCTCCGCAAAACGGCTCCGATTCCCCTGCGGCGTTGCCGTCGCAGCATGCGGGGCCGGCCTGCGGGCTTCCCGTCGCTCAATCGATCTTGTCGAATCCCGTGTAGGGCACCAGCACCTCGGGGATGCGGATGCCGTCGGGCGTCTGGTTGTTCTCCAGCAGCGCCGCCACGATGCGCGGCAGCGCCAGCGACGAGCCGTTGAGCGTGTGGGCCAGCTGGGTCTTCTTGTCGTCGTCGCGGTAACGGAGCTTCAGGCGGTTGGCCTGGAACGACTCGAAGTTCGACACCGACGACACCTCCAGCCAGCGTTTCTGCGCCTCGGAGTAGACTTCGAAGTCGTAGGTCAGCGCCGAGGTGAACGACATGTCGCCGCCGCAGAGCCGCAGGATGCGGTAGGGCAGCCCCAGCGACTGCACGATGCTCTCTACATGGGCCACCATGCCGTCGAGGGCTTCGTACGACGTCTCGGGCAGCGACAGCTGCACGATCTCCACCTTGTCGAACTGGTGCAGGCGGTTCAGTCCGCGCACGTCCTTGCCGTAGGAGCCGGCCTCGCGGCGGAAGCAGGGCGTGTAGGCCGTCATCTTCACGGGGAAGTCGCCCTTGTCGAGGATCACGTCGCGGAAGATGTTCGTCACGGGCACCTCGGCCGTCGGCACCAGGTAGTAGTTGTCGGCCGTGGCGTGGTACATTTGCCCCTCCTTGTCGGGCAGCTGCCCCGTGCCGAAGCCCGAGGCTTCGTTGACCATCACGGGCGGCTCCACCTCCAGATAACCCGCGCGGGTGTTGCAGTCGAGGAAGTAGTTGATCAACGCGCGTTGCAGGCGGGCGCCCTTGCCTTTGTAGACCGGGAATCCGGCGCCCGTGAGCTTCACGCCCAGGTCGAAGTCGATGATGTCGTATTTGCGCGCCAGCTCCCAGTGGGGCAGCGGGTTTTCGGGCAGCGGAGTGTAGTTCTCCACGAGCTTGACCACCAGGTTGTCTTCGGCCGTGCGGCCCTCCGGAACGATCTCGGCCGGGAAGTTGGGCAGCGTGACCAGTGCGGCCTGCAAGGCGTCCTGCACCTCTTTCGACTCGGCTTGCAGCTGCGAGGATTTCTCTTTCAGGTCGCTTACGAAGCGCTTGCGTTCTTCGGCTTCGTCGCGGCGGCCCTGACCCATGAGGGCGCCGATCTCTTTGGCCGCCTTGTTCTGGGCGGCCAGGGTCTCGTCCAGCTCGGCCTGGAGGGCCTTGCGGCGGTCGTCCAGCGTCAGAATCTGGTCGACGGCCGGTGCGGCGTCGACGCCCTTTTTGGCCAGACGGCGTACGGCGGCTTCGCGGTCGTCGCGGATTTGCTTTATCGTCAGCATGGTGTAAAGTGTTAGCTTTTGGAATCGCAAAATTACAAAACAATTCGGCAAGTGCGTGCATTTTCGGGCCGAAATTTTCCGAAATTATCTTACTTTTGCACGATGAACTTACCGTGCTGAAAACGATGTCCCGCGTGAAAACCGTCGAGTTGTTGGCTCCGGCCAAAGATTACGCCTCCGCCGTGGCGGCCATAGATTGCGGTGCCGATGCCGTCTATATCGGCGGCGCGCGGTTCGGTGCGCGGCAGGCCGCCGGGAACGACGCCGGGCAGATCGCGCGCGTGGCGGAGTATGCCCACCGTTTCGGCGTGCGGGTGCATGCCACGCTCAACACGCTGCTATGGGACAGCGAGCTGGAGGACGCCGAGCGGCAGGCCCGCGAGTTGATCGACGCCGGGGTCGATGCTCTGATCGTGCAGGACATGGCGTTGCGGCGGATGAATTTGCCCGTCGAACTGCACGCCTCGACCCAGGTGTCGGTGCGTACGCCCGAGCTGGCGCGCTTCCTGGGCGAGGCGGGTTTCGCGCGCGTGATTCTCGAACGGGCCTTGTCGCTGGACGAAATCCGGGCCGTCTGCGCCGCGACCGACGCCGAGGTCGAATGTTTCGTCCACGGAGCCATATGCGTCGGGTTCAGCGGGCGCTGCTTCCTTTCGCGCTCGTTGTCGGAGCGCAGCGGCAACCGCGGGGCGTGCAGCCAGCCGTGCCGCCTGCCGTGGGACCTGACCGACGGCGCCGGACGCACCTACCTGAAGTCGAAGCACCTGCTTTCGGTGCGCGACATGAACCTTTCGCAGCGCATCGGCGATCTGCTGGACGCGGGCGTCGCGTCGTTCAAGATCGAGGGGCGGCTCAAAGATACGAACTACATCCGCAACGTCGTGGCGGTCTATCGCCGGGCCGTGGACGAGGCGCTGGCCGCGCGGCCCGGGCTGCGGCGGTCGTCGGCGGGCGAAAGCGTGCCCGATTTCACGCCCGATCCCGCAAAGAGCTTCACGCGCGGCGAATCCCAGTATTTTTTCGACGGCAAGCGCGCCGGCGTCGCGTCGTTCGACACGCCCAAGTCCGTCGGCGAGCGTATCGGGCGGGTCTCGCAGGTCGAGGGTCGGGCTTTCCGCCTGGACGGCCCGGCCGATCTGGCGCCCGGCGACGGCATCTGCTTCGTGCGCGGCGGCGAGCTGGTCGGCACGAGCGTCAACGCGGCGGAAGGGGCGCGGATCGTTCCCAACCGCATGGAGGGCATCGGGCCGGGTACGGAGATTTTCCGCAACTACGACCACCGGTTCAACAAACAGCTCTCCGCCAGCCGTATCCGCCGGACGATCCGTGTTGCGGCGCAGGTCGAGGTGTCGGACGATCGCATCCGCTTGACCTGCACCGACTGCGAGGGCGTGCAGGTCGCGGTCGAACGGGCGGGAATCTTCGACGCGGCGAAAAACCGCGATGCCAACGAAGCGTCGATCCGCACGCAGCTGTCGCGCAGCGGCGACACGATCTTCCGTGTGGACAAAACGACGGTCGACGGCGGCGAACGGTTCGTGCCGGCGTCGCTCATGGCCGAACTGCGGCGCGAGGGGCTGGAGAAGTTGTTGCAGGCGCGCATGGAGCGGCCGCGGCCGCATCGCATCTTGCCCGAGAACCGGGCGGCGCGCTATCCGTCGCCGACGGTGACCGCCGAGGAGAACGTCACCAACCGGCTGGCCGAGGCGTTCTACCGCGATCATGGCGTGGAGCGCATCGAGCCGCCGCTGGAGCTGGCTTCTTCGTTCGCGGGGCGGTGCGTCATGCGGTCGTCCTACTGCATCCGCCGCGAGATCGGCGAATGTCTGCGCGAGCGGCCCCGTCTGCGCGGCGACCTCTATATCGAACATGGCACGCAGCGCTATCGGCTGGAGTTCGACTGCGCGCAGTGCGAAATGAAATTGATAAGCGAAAAATAAGGGACGCGGCTTGCGGGTTGGGCGGGCTGTCGCCGCGAGATCGGCAAAGCGTGTCCCGCAAGCTGCTGTTGCGGTAAACTGAACGAATCCATGCAAGAACAACTCACACCCCTTTTCGGGGATTACGAACTCATCGACACGGGTAACTTCGAGAAGCTCGAACGTTTCGGCCGTTATGTCACGCGGCGCCCCGAACCGCAGGCGATTTGGCGCCCCTCGCTGCCGGAGAAGGAGTGGCAGCGGGCCGATGCGGCCTTTCTGCGCGATGCGCGCAGCGATGAGCGGGGCGAGTGGCGCCTGCGTCCCGGGGTGCCCGACCGGTGGACGGTGGGCTACGACTTGTGCGGCAAGACCTTGCGCATGAGGCTGGGACTCACGTCGTTCAAGCATGTGGGACTCTTTCCCGAGCAGGCGGCCAACTGGGATTTCATCTACGACAACTGCCGCCGGTTGCAGGCGGCGGGCCGCACGCCCCGGGTGCTGAATCTGTTCGCCTATACGGGCGGCGCCACGCTGGCGGCCCGGGCCGCGGGGGCCGAGACCACGCATGTCGACTCGGTGAAGCAGGTCGTGACGTGGGCGCGCGAGAACATGGAGGCGAGCGGTCTGGAGGGCGTGCGCTGGATCGTGGAAGATGCGCTGAAGTTCGTGCAGCGCGAGGTGCGGCGCGGCAACCGCTATCATGGGATCATCCTCGATCCTCCGGCCTACGGACGCGGCGCCAACGGCGAAAAATGGATCCTGGAGGACAACATCTGCGAAATGCTCGAATGCTGTGCGCAGCTGCTGGAGCCGGCGGCGGACGCCGATTCGGCGGCACCCGGTCGGGCCGGGGAAAACGGCGCGCATGCGAGCGCTTTTCTGGTGCTCAACCTCTATTCGATGGGGCTTTCGTCGACCTTGGCCCGCACGGCCGTGCGTCAGGCGTTCGGTGCGCCCCGCGAGGAGCAGTGGGGCGAGCTGTGCTTTACCGACCGGAGCGGCAAGCAGCTGCCGCTGGGGACATACTACCGGTTCACAAGGTAAGTGAAAGGGTAAGAGCGATTTGCTGTCGGAGAAGCTGACGAGGGGTGTTCGGGCAGTACCGAGACGCCGCTCGTCCAAGCCGCCGGCAAGTCAAGCCCCTGCAAAGAGATCGAAAGCAAACGAAGCCCCGCGGCGGGCGTAAATACAAGTTGATTATGACTTCTTTTCTGACCTTGATTTTCGGTGCGCTGAGCGGTTGTTTCCTCTCGGTGCTGGTGGGTATCGTCGGCAGTCGCCGCCGCATCGGCTTCGGAGTGCCGTTTTTCGTCAGCCTGCTGTTTACGCCGCTTGTGGGCCTGATCGTCGCCCTGTTGAGCGATCCGCTTCCTTATGCCGACCGGCGGTGGGGTTGCTTCGGCACCTTGTTCGCCCTGCTGGGGCTTTTGTGCCTGGTGCTTTTCGTCTTGTTGCTCGTCGGGGCGATCGTGCTTTAGAACAGACCGTAGATAACGATTCCTGCCACGGCCGAGAGGCAGATCAGCAGGATGGGGTTGATTTTGCGCCACGATCCGACCAGCACGGCGCCGAAGAGCGCCCAGCTCCAGCCGTCGATGAAGTTGCGGTCGCCGGGGGCGTCGCTGCGGGGGAAGATCAGCAGCAGCGCTGCCGCCGCGATCATGCCGATCACGGCCGGACGCATCCCCTGCATGGCCCCGTCGACCCAGCGGTTGCCCTTGAGCCGCATGAAGAAGCGCGCGACGAGGATCATCAGCGTGAGCGACGGCAGGCAGACGGCCAGCGTGGCGATGACCGAGCCGAGCACGCCGTACCAGGGGTCGCCCAGCTGCGAACCCACCGTATAGCCTACGTAGGTCGCCGAGTTGATGGCGATGGGGCCGGGCGTGATCTGCGACACGGCCACGATGTCGGCGAACTGGGCGTTGGTCATCCAGGCGTGCTGCACGACCACCTCGTTCTGGATGAGCGAGAGCATGGCGTAGCCGCCGCCGAATCCGAAGAATCCGATCTTGAGATAACTGAGGAAGAGTTGCCAGAGTATCATTTCTTTTTCGCTTTGCCTGCAATCGCTATTTCCCGCATTATTCCTGCTGCGGCAGCTGCCGCCAGCACCAGAATCGGCGACCAGCCCAGCCCCCAGATGGCCAGCGCCGCGGCCGCGATGACCAGGAACAGCGCCCGGTGCATGCCGCGCGAGAGCGAAACGACCGGCCCGACGATGAGCGCCACGACGGCCGGGCGCATTCCCTTGAACGCAGCGTCGACTACCGGATTGTTCCGGATGCCGGCGAAGAAAAGGGCGATGAGCAGAATGATCGTGAACGACGGCAGGATCGTGCCGCCCAAGGCTGCCGCCGCACCCCGCAGCCCCCGTATGCGGTAGCCCACGAAGACGGCCGTGTTCACGGCGATCGGCCCGGGCACCGACTGGGCGAGGGTCAGCAGATCGAGGAATTCGCGCCGTTCGACCCAGGCCCGGCGGTCGATCACCTCGCGCTCGATGAGCGGGATCATGGCATAGCCGCCGCCGAAGGTGAAAAGCCCGATCTTGAAGAACGAGGCGAAGATGGTGAATAACATTTGCATAAGGATGGCTGTGTTTGTTTGCTGCGGCACGGCCGAAAGTGCGTCCGGTGCTGTGTCCGGCTCGAACGGGGGCGGCGCTGCGCCCGGCCCAAGAACTATGCCTATCCGCGTTGTTTGTGCCCCAGCAGGGTGCGGATGCCGTCGATGAAGATCATCGGGTGGGTCGGGGCGCCCGGCAGCCAGAGGTCGACGCGGTGCCGTTCGAGGAACGAGCGGTCCAAGGCCCGGCTTCCGGCCAGCAGCCCGCCCGAGCAGGCGTCGGTGCCGCACGCCACCACGATCTTGGGTTCGGCGACCGCTTCGTAGCAAATATCGAGCGCTTCGGCCATGTTGGCCGAAATCGGGCCTGAAACGACCACTCCGTCGGCATGGCGCGGCGAGGCCGTGAAGCCGATGCCGAAGCGGCCGAGGTCGAAGTTGACGTTGCCCGTGGCGCCCAGCTCCATTTCGACCGATGCGTCGCCGCCGGCCGAGACTTCGCGCAGCTGGAGCGCCCGGCTGAAGCATTTGCGGATTTCGGGCCGCACGGCCGCGGGGTCGAACTCCACGCGTTGCTGCCCGGGCCGCATGACCAGCCCCTCGCGTGTGGGCGAGCCGATGCGGTAGTCGTTCGTGAAGCGGATGTTGTGCGGCGCCCGGCGCGCGCACTCGCCGCAGAAGACGCAGCGGCCCAAGTCCAGCGAGAAAGGTGCGGGAACGATGGCGCCCGTCGGGCAGATCGCCGCGGCACGCTCCAGATCGCTCCGGTCGGGGGTGTCGGTCAGCACGGGGCGCCCCCGGAATTCGGAGGTCAGTTCCACGGCGTCGAGGTCGGGGATGTATTGTTTGCCGTGGCTGCGCAGAACGCGTATTTTCGGAAAAATCATAGGTCGAAATAGTGAATGAGGGGTTATAAGTCGTGGCCGCAGTAGGAGAGGTTGAAGCTCTTGTTGCAGATCGGGAAGTCGGAGATGCCCTCGCCGCGCACGGCCAGCGCCAGGGCCAGCCAGTTGTGGAGGCTGGGGTCTTTGATGCGGGCGGCGGCTATGCGCCCTGCGGCGTTGGTAACCACTACGTGGCATGTCTCGCCGCGCCAGCCCTCGACCAGCCCGAACGAGAGCGACGAGGGTGCCAGCGGCGCCGCGTAGTCGGGTGCCGGGCAGGGCGTGGGGCCGTCGGCGTATTTCTGCTCGTAGAGTTCCAGCAGCCGCCCGATGTAGCCGGCCGACTGGAGCACCTCGCGGGAGCGCACCATCAGCCGGGCCATGACGTCGCCCTGGGGCGTCGTGATGCTTTCGTGGTGGAGGCACTTGGCGAACGACGCCCACGGATGCGAGGTGCGGATGTCGCGCGCTGCGCCGCTCGCGCGGGCCGCCTGACCCACGCCGCCGATGCGCAGCATCTCCTCGCGGGGCACCGTGCCGCACTGCTCGAAGCGGGCCAGCAGCGAGGGCGACGACTTCAGGTCGCGGCGCACCTCGTCGTAGCGGCGGGCGATGTCGCTCACGTTGTCGCGGATCATGCGCGCCTTTTCGGGCGTGAGCGGGTGGTCGGTGCCGTGGGGGCGGATCAGCCCCTTGCCGAAACGGTTGCCGCACCACGCCTGCGTGGTGTTGATGGTCATCGTGCGCAGCGCCTCGCACGCCACCTGCCCCAGCTGGTAGCCGACGTCCATCGAGAGGGCGCCCGTGTCGGCGATCTGCATCGCCATGCGTTCGAGTTCCAGCGCCACGGTGCGTTCGCGCTCCAGCTCGGCCGGACGCTCGCGGCCCGAGAGTTTCTCGACCGCTTCGGCGAACGCTGTAGCGTGGGCCACGGCGCTGTCGCCCGCGATCGTTTCGGCCAGGCACATCTGCCGCAGGCGGTTGTCGGTGCCGGCGAGGAGCTGCTCGATGCCCCGGTGCTGGTAGCCCAGGGCGATTTCGAGGTGGAGCACCTGCTCGCCGTTGCAGATGAAGCGGAAGGCGCCCGGCTCGATGATGCCCGCGTGGATGGGGCCGACGTTCACTTCGTGGAGCGAGCCGCCCTTGATCGAGTAGAACGGATAGTTGTCCATCGAGCTGCTGCGGTCGTAACGGTCGTGGGGAAAGCGCAGCGGCTTGGGCCACGGCATCTCGTCGAACTGCACGCCGTAGCGCTCGGCGATGTCGCGCTCGAAGGGGTGGAAGGCCGGATGGAGCGCCGTGAGCGAGGGCAGATGCGTCTGCTCGTAGTACTCCATCGCGTGCGAAGCCAGGAGCACCTTGCCCTCGGCGTCGTCCAGCAGCAGGCAGATGAAGCGCAGGCGGTCGTCCCACGGCAGCGCGAAGTAGTGGGCCGCGTGGTAGCGGGGATCGGCGAGCCGGTCTGCTAAATCGTTATAAAAATCGTTATAGCCGACTTCCGGTATCTCGTTCAGCGCAACGGCGCCGGAGGTGTTGTCAGTGGTGAGCCAGTTCATAATGCGGCGATTTGATCGATGAGTGTGCGGAGCGCCTCGGGCTGCCAGAGACCCAGCACCATGGCGGCCAGAAGCAGCGAGAGGGCCGACCACGAGAGCGCCTTGTCGGCCTTGGTGGGGTGCAGCTCGTCCTGGTTGGGCTGGTAGCAGAGACGGATCATGCGCAGGCAGAACGAGTAGATGACGATGCACAGCAACAACAGCATGCACCCCACGAGCCACCATTTGCCGGCGGCGATCGTCTCGCGCAGGATCATCAGTTCCGAAATGAAGAGCGGCGAAGGCGGGAAAGCCATGACTACGACCATGCCCGCCAACAGCCCGACGGCCCCCACGCGGTTGATGCGGATGTAGTCGCCCAGGCGGTTGATGCGGTAGCCGTTGTAGACCTGGCGCACGACGCCCATCTGGAGAAAGAGGCTGCTTTTGATGAAGGTGTGGCAGACGACGTGGAATACGGCGGCCCACACGCCGGCGCCGCCGATGCCCAGGCCGATGGCGGCGATGCCCATGTTCTCGACCGTGGAGTAGGAGAGGAAACGCTTGTAGTTGTTGGTGCGGCGCAGGAACAGCGCGCCGATGGCCAGCGAGAGCACGCCGACGATCAGCAGCACGGACTTGGCCCAGCCGAAGACCTCGGTGCCGGCCAGGAGCCGGTAGACGCGCAGGATGGCCAGGAACCCGGCGTTGACCAGCCCGGTCGAAATGAGCGCTGCGGCAGGTGCCGGCGCGGCGAAGTTGGCGTCGACGCCCACGGTGTAGAGCGGAAAGAGTTCCATCTTGCAGCTGTAGCCGCAGAGAATGAGCAGAAACGCCGTTTTGAGGTACAAGGGGCTGCCCTGTGCCGCCACGGCGGCCACGGCATCGTAGGAGAGCGACTCGCACTTGGTCGCGGCGGCCAGCAGCAGGATGCCCAGATAGGCCATGGCGATGCCTGTGGAGCAGACGAAGACATATTTCCAAGCCGCTTCGAGCGTCTGGGCCGTGCGGCGGTGGTAGATGATGCCGGCCGAACAGAGGGTCGTCGCTTCGAGCATGATCCAGGTCACGGCCAGGTTCGAGGCGAAGTAGGCGCCTGCGATGGCCGTGGTCAGCAGCATGACCAGCGCGAAGTAGGTGCGGGTCTGGCGCAGATCGCACTCCGAGAGGTAGGTCTCCGAGTGGTGGAAGACCCAGAACGAAACGAGGACGAGCAGCACGTAGAACAGCGTGCCGGCCGCGTCGCATGCGAAAAGCGCTCCGGCCGATCCGTCGCAGCCCCCGCCGGCGAAAAGCCATGCGCCGAAGGCGGCCTGGACGAGGTAGAAAAGCGTGCCTGCAAGATGGATCGTGCGCCGTCCGCGGGCCGCGAGGGCCGCGACGGCGATGAGCGAGGAGAGGAGCAGGTAAACAAGTATCATCATCTTCTCAATCTTTTACGTTGGTAAGCGAATCGGCATCGTCGGCGTGGATCTTGCCGTCGATCTTCGTGAAGAAGATGCTCAACATGAGCACCGACATGAGGATGTCGAGCAGGATGGCCATGTTGATCAGGAACGGCATCTCGACGCCGATGGCCGTCGAAAAGAGGAACACGCCGTTCTCGATGACGAGGAATCCCACCAGGTGGGAAAAGAGCCGCGAGCGCAGCACGATGAGGATCAGGCCGCTGAGCAGCGAGTAGAGCGCCACGCCGAAGAAGACGGGGTCGACCGTCGGGTCGGCGACGTAATAGGTGACCGAGATGCTGACGCCCAGCGCTGCGAGCGAGAGCAGCAGGGCGTGGAACTGCGAGGTGCCCGACGTGCGCACGCGGTTGATCTTAGTCTTGCGGATGATGCGGAAGAGGATCGCCGGCACGAGGATCGCCTTGAACAAGAGGGTTTCGAGGGCGATGAAGAGGAGTTCGAGCGGGGCGATGGCGTGCAGGCGCAGCATGGCCACGGCGAAGAGCAGCCAGCCCTGCAACATGACGATCGAGGCGAAGTTGCGGAAGCGCTCGGTGATCGAAAGGTAGACCAACGAGACTACATAAAGGATCACTAACGAAAGTATCATGCCAGTCCGATGTTGAGTTGCAGCAGGTAGGCCGTGAAGAAAGCCAGGGCGGCCAACGCTGCGATGGTGAGGATGAAGATGACGTTGCGCGAGAGCTTGTTGCGGGCCTGGGTCGATTCGACCACGCCGACGGTCAATCCGGTGAGCGCCACGGCGAGGGGCGCGGCGATCCACCAGCGCAGGCAGAACGCCGCGGCGAGCGTGTCGGCGGCCAGCAGCGAGAAGATCGCCGTCTTGAGCCAGCCGGCCATCTTGATCATGGCCAGGTCGACGCCGCAGCAGTCGAGGCACATGACCTCGTGGATCATGGTCAGCTCCAGGTGGGTGCGCGGGTCGTCGACCGGCACGCGGCCGCTTTCGGTAAAGACGATCTTCACGAGCAGGTAGGTCAGCAACAGCAGGACGATCGCATGCTGCGCCCCGGGCAGGACCGCGGGGTCGAAAATCCGGGCCAGCGAAGTGCAGCCCGTGAGCAGGGCGAGCGTGCCGAGGGCGAGCATCAGCGCCGGCTCGACCAGCGCGCCGTAGAGGGCTTCGCGGCTGGCGCCCATCCCCTCGAAGGCGCTGCCCGTGTCCAGGGCGGCGAGCACGAGGGCGAAACGCCCCAGCGCGAGCAAGTAGGCCAGGCACACGACGTCGCCGTCGAACGATAGCAGGGGGCGCAGCTCGCCCACCGGAATCATCAGCGCGGCGACGACGGCCGCACCGAGGTAGACGGAGGGCATGGCCCGGAAAAGCGCGGTCGTGACGGACGAGTAGACGGCGCCCTTGCGCAGATGGAGGCGTAGGTCGTAGAGGTGTTGCATGAACCGGATGCCGCGGCGTCCGGCGAGCCGTGCCCGGGTGCGGTTGATGACGCCCGGGATCGAGAGCGCCACGAGGAACAGCAAAAGCGTATTGAGTGCGGCCATCATCATAGTAGGTTGAGCATCGAAAGGATGAATATCAAGGTTAGGAACGCCAAGGCGAAGAGGATGTAGTGGTTGATCTTGCCTGTGCGCAGGCGCATGACCCGCAGGTTGATCTGGTGGAGCAGTTCGACCCACCAGGCCGAGAGCAGGTTGCCGATGCGGTCTTTGCGGCGGATGTCGAAGCGGTGGGCCGAGGGGAAGATTTCGCTTTTGACCACGGCGTCGCCCTCGCCGTCCTGGCGGGTGAGCGACGGCATGATCGATTGCAGCCCCTCGGAGAACGACTCGCCCGTATATTGCATGCGGACGTTGGGCGCCGTGAAGCCGCAGCCCCAGGTGGGGCCTTGGGTTACCTTGCGCGCACGCAGGGCGCGGTGCCGCAGCCAGGCCAGCGCTGCGACGACGGCGATCAGGAGCCAAGCGGTGCGTCCGACGGCCGTGAGCGCGGGGGCGAGCAGCCAGTCGGAGGCCGAGACGGGCGTGCGGACGAAGAAACCGGCGGCCCGCGTGACGATCGTCGCGGCCGTGGCGGGGAACAACCCAACGAAAAGGATGCCGGCCAGCGGCAGCGCCATGGCCGCAAGGCGGAAGTTGTCGACCTCGGCCGCTTCGGCGACTTCGTGGCTGCGCGGCGACCCGAGGAAGACGGTGCCGTAGAGCTTGGCGAAAGCCAGGGCCACGATGCCGCCGATCAAGGCCAGGGCGGTAAGGCCTGCGGCCGAAGCGAGCACGTCGCTGCCCGAGGCGATGCCCTTGAACATCCCCGAATAGATCAACAGCTCCGAGACGAAGCCGTTGAACGGCGGCAGGGCGCAGATGGCGGCGGCCCCGATGAGAAAGAGCGCGGCCGTGAGGGGCATGTGCCGGGCCGCCCCGCCCAGCGAATCGAGCGACGTGGTGCCGGTCTGCGTGAGCACGTTGCCGGCGCCGAAGAAAAGCAGCGACTTGAAGAACGAATGGTTGAGCGTGTGGAGCAGGGCGCCCGCGATGCCGCAGAGGGCGACGCCCGGATTGCCGGCCGACTTGCCCAAGAGGGCGATGCCTGCGCCGATGAGGATCACGCCGATGTTCTCGATCGACGAATAGGCCAGCAGGCGCTTCATGTCGTTCTGGGCGGCGGCCAGGATCACGCCCCACAAGCCGGTGGCGATGCCTGCGGCCAGAACGATCAGTCCGGCTGTGCGGAGCGCTTCGGGGGTGCCGAGCGCCGCGACGACACGCAGGATGCCGTAGATGCCCGTCTTGATCATCACGCCCGACATCAAGGCCGAGACATGCGACGGTGCGGCGGGGTGCGCCTCGGGGAGCCACACGTGCATGGGAAAGAGTCCGGCTTTCATGCCGAAGCCGGCCAGGAAGACCAGAAAGAGGGGCAGGAACGCGTGGTCGGCGAAGTAAGGGGTCAGGGCGGCGAACGAAGCCGAACCTGTGGCGGCGTGGAGCCGGACGAATCCCACGACCAACAACACGAATCCCACGTGCATCATGATGAGGTAGGCCAGGGCCGCCCTGCGCACCTCGCGCCGCTCGGCGTCGAAGAGGATCAGGAGGAACGACGCCACGGTCATCAGCTCCCAGAAAAAGAGGAACGAATAACCTCCGTCGGAAGCGACGACGCCCAACATCGAGAGCGACATGACGGTAAGTGCGACGTAGTGCAGCGAGAGGTGGGCCGGCGACTTGCGGTCGAGGGCGTGGCCGAGGTAACCGCGGGAGTAGAGCGTCGCAGCGGCGGCGCCGACGGCGATCAACAGCACGAAGAAAGCCGAAAGCGGATCGAGCGACCCGCTGTCGCGGCCCAGGGCGAGGCTCCGGGCGGCCCACAGACCGACGGTGCGCCCGCCGGCCAGCGCTTCGACGGCTTTCGCCGAGAGCGCCGCGCCTGCGCCGACGACGAACGTCAGCGCGCACCACGCCTTGGCTTTGGGCGGGGCGATGCAGACGACGGCCGTGATGAGGGCCAGAACGAACAGGGTGTAGAGAAAAAACATAGGATGAGGTTGAACGTTATGATCGAACGGAAACCGGGGCCGGGTGCGCCCTCGGAACATCGAAAGCGGTTATGGGATGCGGGGAAAAGAGGGTTTTTCGCTGCTGCCGTTTATGACCGACACCATCACCACGGCCGCGACGGCCGCCGTTTCGGTGCGCAGGCGCTGGCGGCCCAGCGTGATTTCTTCGAATCCTCGGGCCAGGGCCAGGTCGATCTCCTCGGGCGAGAAGTCGCCCTCGGGGCCGATGAGGATCAGGGCCTGCTCGCCCTGGCGGAGCGTCGAGGGGAGGTAGGCCTTGCCGGCTTCGGTGCGTGCTTCGGCGCAGTGGGCGATGAACTTGCGCCCCGGAAACGGCATGTCGAGCAGATCGCCGAACGGCGTGAGCGGCCGCAGCTCGGGCCGGTAGGCCTTGAGCGACTGCTTCATCGCCGCAGTGACGACCTTTTCGCCCCGCAGGGGCTTGAAGACGCGGCGTTCGCTGCGGGCGGTTTCGAGCGGGACGATCGTCGCGACGCCCACCTCGGTGGCCTTTTCGAGGAACCACTCGAAGCGCTCGGCGTTCTTGGTCGGCGCCACGGCCATCGTGAGCCGGTAGGGCAGCGGCTCGAAGTCGGGCTGCGCCGCCACGATGTCGACCGTGCAGCGGCGTGCGTCGGCCTGCGCGATCCGGCACTCGTAGAGCGTGCCCCGGCCGTCGGTCAGGTGGAGCCGGTCGCCCTCGCCCAGCCGCAGCACGCGGATGCAGTGGCGCGACTCCTCCTCGCCCAGGGTGTGGCGCGGCGGGACGATGTCGGGATCGTAAAAAAGTTGCATGGCCGTTTCTATTTTATTATATTTGCACGCTATGTGCGCTTCCCGGGCGCAAAAATATACAAAGTATGCAAAATAGACGAAAATTTTAAATAAAATCATCTTCCGATGAAAAGTATCCGGTTATTCATTGCTTTTGTTTCGCTTATGACGCTCGCTTCATGCCGGCCCGAAGCTGCGGCGGGAGAAAACCCGCTGCTCGGGGCCTGGGAGACGCCCTACGGCGTGCCGCCTTTCGACAAGATCGACCCCGCCCATTTCATGCCCGCTTTCGAACGGGCCATGTCGCTGCACGACGCCGAAATCGACGCCATCGTGACCAACCATGACGACCCGACGTTCGACAACGTGATCGCGGCCTACGACCGTTCGGGGCAGCTGCTGGAGCGGGTGGGGCTGGTGTTCGGCATGCTGTGCGAAGCCGAGAGCAACGAAGAACTGCGCGCCTTGCAGGAGCAAGTCATGCCCCTGGCGGCAGCCCATGCCGACAAGATCGGGCTGAACGAGGCCCTTTTCGCCAAGGTGAAGTCGGTCTACGACCGGCGCGGGACTTTCGACCTGGATGCCGACCGGAGCCGCCTGCTGGAGAAGACCTACCGCGGCTTCGTGCGCTCGGGCGCCCTGCTCGATGCGGAGCAGAAGGAACGGCTGAAGGCCATCAACGAAGAACTGGCGCTGCTCTCCGTGAAGTTCGGGGCCAACCTGCTGGCCGAGAACAACAACTTCGTGCTGGAGCTGATCGCCACCGACCTGGACGGCGTGCCCTCCAACACCCGCGAACTGGCGCGCGAAAAGGCGCTGGAGGCGGGCAAGAGCGACAAATATTTTTTCACGCTGCACAAACCCAGCCTCATTCCGCTGCTCACCTACTCCAAACGCCGCGACCTGCGCGAAAAGGCCTACAAAGCCTATCTGAATCGCGGCAACAATGGCGATGAGTACGACAACAAACAGATAATCAACGATTTTATCCGCCTGCGCACCGAGAAGGCGCGCCTGCTGGGCTACCCCTCCTATGCGGCCTATGTAGTCGACGATCAGATGGCCCGCACGCCCCGCGCGGTCTACGACCTGCTGGACGAAATCTGGACGCCGGCGCTCGAACGCGCCAAAGGCGAGCTGGCGGAGATGGAAAAGCTCTTCAAGGCCGACCACCCCAAGGGCGAGTTCGCCTCGTGGGACTGGTGGTACTATGCCGAGAAGCTGCGCAAGAAGAACTATGCGCTCGACGAAGAGATGCTGACCCCCTATTTCTCGCTGGAGAACGTGCAGTCGGGGGTATTCTTCCTGGCCAACCGACTCTACGGCATCACGTTCCGCCCTGTGGCCGTGCCGGTGTACCATCCCGACGTGACGGCCTACGAAGTGCTCGATGCCGACGAATCGCACCTGGGCGTGCTCTACTTCGACTACTTCCCGCGCGAGGGCAAGAGCCAGGGCGCCTGGTGCGGCAACTATGTGGAGCAGACCTACGACGAACAAGGCCGGCGCGTGGCGCCCGTGGTGTCGGTCGTGGCCAACTTCACGCGCCCGACCCGCAGCACGCCGGCGCTGCTGACGCTCGACGAGACGGCGACCCTTTTCCACGAATTCGGCCATGCGCTCCACTTCCTTTTCCACGATGTGAAGTACCGCGGCCTTTCGGAGGTCGAGGGCGATTTCGTGGAGCTGCCCTCGCAGGCGATGGAGAACTGGGCGTTCGAACCCGAAATGCTCAAGCAATATGCCGTGCACTATCGCACCAACGAAGTGATCCCCCCGCATCTGGTCGAGAAACTGCGCCGCAGCGTGCTTTTCAACCAGGGATTCCAGACCACGGAGCTGATCGCCGCGGCGCTTGCGGACATGGACATCCACTCCGTGCGCGACTACGAACCGTTCGATGTCGAGGAGTTCGGACGCCGGGCGCTCAACGAAAAACGCGGACTGATCCCCCAGATCGAACCCCGCTACCGCTATCCCTACTTCAGCCATATTTTCGACGGCGGCTATTCAGCCGGCTACTATTTCTACATCTGGGCTGAGGTGCTCGACAAGGATGCGTTCGAGGCGTTCCGCGAGAGCGGCGACCTCTTCGACAAGCGCACCGCCGCCCGCTTCCGCCGGCTGCTGTCGCGCGGCGGCTCGGAGGACGGCATGACGCTTTACCGCACCTTCCGCGGCAAGGACCCCGACAAGACGGCCATGCTGGTGGCCCGCGGTCTGATGGAGCGCCCCGCACCTGCGGCCGATTCGCTGGCTGCCGGGGAAGTGCGTGCGATGCCTGTTGCTGAACCGCGATGACCCCGAAATTATTGGCAAACCCATTCTTCGAGAAGAACCCGCAAACCGAAATAAAAATGAAAAAAGTACTTTTTGCCATTATGACATGTTCAGCCTTTGCGGCAGGATGCGCCGACCGTTCGGTACCCCAGGCGCAGCTGCCCGAATTGGATGCGACCAACCCGCTGCTGGCCGAGTGGACGACGCCCCATGCCACGCCGCCTTTCTCGCAGATCCGCCTGGAGCACTACGAACCGGCGTTCGACGCGGCGATCGCCTGCTCGCGCGCCGAGGTCGAGGCCATCGTGAAGAATCCGGCGGCTCCGACGTTCGGCAACACCATCGTGGCGCTGGAGCGCCAGGGCGCCCTGCTCGACCGCATCTCGGGCATCTTCTACAACCTGCTGGAGGCCGACGCCACCGACGAGATGCAGGCCATCGCCCTGCGCGTACAGCCGAAGCTGACCGAGCTGTCGAACGACATCTCGCTCGACCCCGAGCTGTTCGCCCGTGTGAAAGCCGTATACGAGCATCCCGGGCTGGGGCTGACGAAAGAAGAGAAGAAACTGCTGGAAAACACCTACCGGAGTTTCGCCCGCAACGGCGCGGCGCTTTCGGACGCCGACAAGGAACTCTATCGCCAGTATACTTCGGAGCTGTCGGCCCTGACCTTGCAGTTCGGGCAGAACGCGCTGGCCGCGACGAACGCTTTTACGCTCAACATGACCGATCCGAAGCGTGTTGCGGAGCTGCCCGCATTCGTTCGGGAGGGGATGGCGGCCGAAGCCAAGGCCCGCGGCGAAAAGGGCTGGACGGTCACGTTGCAGGCCCCGAGCTATGTGCCTTTCCTGACCTATTCGTCCGACCGCGAACTCAAGGAGAAGCTGTGGCGCGCCTACAATTCGCGTGCGCTGGGCGGCGAGAACGACAACACGGAGGTGATGAAGAAGATCGCCAACACGCGGTTGAAGATCGCCAACCTGCTGGGCTACAAGTGCTATGCCGACTATGTGCTGGAGCGCCGCATGGCCAAGGACACGCCCACGGTAACGGCATTCTTGCAAGAACTGCTCGATGAAACGAAAGAATATGCCGACCAGGACTACCGCACGGTGAGCGGCTATGCTGCTGCGCACGGGTTCGAGGGTGACCTGATGCCCTGGGACTGGGCCTATTACAGCCAGAAGTACCGCGATGAAAAATATGCGCTCAACGACGAAGTAGTCAAACCCTATTTCCAGCTGGAGAAGGTCAAGAACGGCGTTTTCATGCTGGCGAACAAGCTCTACGGGCTGAACTTCACGCCCAACGGGCAGATCGAGACCTACCACCCCGAAGTGACGGCCTACGACGTGACCGATGAGGAAGGCCGCTTCATGGCGGTGCTCTACCTCGACTTCTTCCCCCGTGCCACGAAACGCTCGGGAGCCTGGATGACCGAATTCCGCGGCGCGAAGATCGTCGACGGCGAGGAGACCCGCCCGCTGGTGTCGCTGGTAATGAACTTTACCAAACCCACGGAAGAGACCCCCTCGCTGCTGACGTTCGACGAGGTGGAGACCTTCCTCCACGAATTCGGCCACTCGCTCCACGGCATGCTGGGCGAGGGGCACTTCGAATCGATGACCGGCACGAGCGTCTACCGCGATTTCGTGGAGCTGCCCTCGCAGATCATGGAGAACTGGGCCACGGAGAAAGAGTTCCTCGACCTCTGGGCCGCACATTACCAGACCGGCGAACCCATTCCTGCAGAGATCGTCGACCGCATCGTGGCGGCCAAGAACTACCTGGCGGCCTACGGCAACGTGCGCCAGCTTTCGTTCGGCATGACCGACATGGCCTGGCATACGATCACGGAGCCGATGGAGGGCGACGCGGTGGCTTTCGAACGCGAATCGATGGCTTCGACGCAGATACTCCCCGTGGTCGAAGGCACGGCGATGGGGCCGTCGTTCGGCCACATCTTCTCGGGCGGCTATGCAGCGGGCTACTACGGCTACAAATGGGCCGAGGTGCTCGAAGCCGATGCGTTCTCGCTTTTCAAGGAGAAAGGCATCTTCGACCGCGGCGTGGCGACGGCGTTCCGCAAGCATGTGCTCTCGAAAGGCGGCACCGAGGACCCCATGAAACTCTATGTGCGGTTCCGCGGCCACAAGCCCGAAACCAAAGCGCTCATCGAGAAGATGGGGATAGGCAAAGAAAAATAACGGACGATAGATAGAGCGGCGGGGGGGGGGGGGGGGGGGGGGGCGCGGGGGGCGCGGGGGGGGGGGGGGGAGTGGAG
>JAIECN010000088.1 GCA_029068505.1 Alistipes sp. | reverse complement strand
GCGGCCTCCGACGGGCCGGGCATTTCGGTGCGGTGCAGCGGCGTGCGCCGGCCGGCGCAGCTGGAGAACCTGCTTGCGACCGAACTGGTGCGCTACGAAGTGGTCGCGGCGGTGGATGCGGCGCATTATCCTGCCTGCTTCGAGATGCTGGTCGGCCGCTATCGGATGATCCGGGTCGAATATGTGCCGTCGGACGAATTTCCGGCGTGCGGCGTGCGGAGCGTGTGGCGGTCGCGCAAGCGCTGTTACCGCCGGCTGGTGCTGCTCGACCGGGCGACGACGACGCCCGAGGAGGATTTCGATGCCGCGGCCTCGGTGGCGGCCTACGACTGGCTGGCGCCCGTGCGCGGCGGCGAGTCGATGGTGCCGGGGGCGATGGAACGGTTGGCCGAAGTGCTGGACGGCGCGGAGCCGGGGAAGATCGGCGCGGTGCGCTCGTGGCCGGGCGAGGCGGAGTTGCTGCTGAACCGCGATGCGGTGTCGGCGGCGGGCGGTTTCGGGGCGCAGCCTGGGCGGCACGTGCCGCGCGGCCGACGCCGGACGCTGTGGGAACCGGTGTTGTACGAGCGGCGTTTTGCGGCGGCAGGCAAAAAGAGAGGACTTGGTTTGGCGGCGTGTCTGTTGGCGGCGGGCATCGTGGCGGCGGTCGTTGTGGAGCGGTGGGATGCGGCTGCGGCACTCCTTGCGGCGGCGGTTCTGCTGTGCGCCTCGGTGCTTGTGAGGCTGGCGGCGACCGACGGCGCGGGCGCAGAGTTGCGGAATGTGAAAATCTGGCGCCGGAAAGGGTGCAAAATGAGTGTGAAAAATTTCACGCTCTCGTAAATAATTGCTAACTTTACCATGACAAGGAAGAACGACTCCCAAAAACAAGCGACGATGATAAACGACGAGGTGAAAGCGCATCTGCTGGCATCGCTGTTCAATGCAGCGGTGCGGGCGGGGGCTTCGATCATGCAAGTATACAAGAATCTGGACGACTACGACATCAGTCTGAAGACCGACCGCACGCCCATCACGGTGGCCGACCGGCTGGCCCACAAGATCATACGCGAATATCTGGGGCCGACGCGCATCCCGGTGCTGAGCGAGGAGGGGCGCGAGATGCGCTACGACGAACGCCGCAACTGGGAACTCTACTGGCTGGTCGATCCGCTGGACGGAACGGTGGAGTTCATCAAAGGCAACAACGAGTTTACGGTGAACATAGCCTTGATGGAGAACAACGTGTGCATCGGAGCGGCGATCTATGTGCCGTATTATGAAAAAATGTATGTCGCGGGGCGGGGTACGGGAGCTTTTCTTAAGGAGCACGTCGTGCCCGATGCTGCGGCCGACTATTCCTACGAACGGATCGTCGAGGGATTCCGTCCGCTGCCTTTCGACGATGCTGCCGGGCGCGGAGGTCTGCGTGTGGCGGTGTCGCGGTCGCACCAGACGCCCGAGACGCATGAGCATATCGCGGGACTGCGCGAAAAATATCCCGATCTG
This sequence comes from Alistipes sp., assembly GCA_029068505.1. Taxonomy (GTDB): domain Bacteria; phylum Bacteroidota; class Bacteroidia; order Bacteroidales; family Rikenellaceae; genus Alistipes. The sequence continues at coordinate 14,869 of JAIECN010000088.1, read as the reverse complement.
GAAGTGGTGGAGCAGGGCAGTTCGTATAAATTCTGCCTGCTGGCCGAAGGAACCGTCGACTATTATGTCCGCACGACGCACACCTACGAGTGGGACACGGCGGCGGGCGAGTTGATCCTGGAGGAAGCGGGCGGCGCGACGCGCTCGCTGCCGGAAGGGCGGGCGCTGCGCTACAACGAGGAAGATTTGCGCAACCCGTGGTTCGTCTGCCGGTCGAAATACTGCAAGGTGTAGAACGGAGTCTTGATCCTCCGTTTATTTTTTGTGCTCGATGTCGCAGGCGCCGCAGCTTCCGGTGCAGCCGGGAGGCAGAGCGTCGTGCCCGGGGTCGCAGTCGGCCGTGCCGTCGGCTTCGCGGGTCTCCTGCACGGCGCATTTGATGCCCAGGCGCTGCATGTTCTTGTTGGTGGAGATTTCGGAATCGATGTGGTGCCCTTTGAGCATGAGCGTCAGCGACATGCCCGCGACGAAAAGTCCTACGGCGGCTACGGTGCAGAGTATGACGATCAACCAGGACGGCATGATATTGGAATTTTGCGACTGAAATTTTGGCTTTCGACGACAAATGTATACATTTGTAAGATAAATTGCAAGAATGTTGCCCGGCCGGCACGCATGGAGAAATCGGTGCGGCGGCGTGCGGGCAGGATGCTGCGGCGTGCGCAGCCCGCCGTGCGGCAGATGCCGTGCGGGCGCGGAGGCGGAATGCGGCGAAACACAACCATGCGAAGATGAAAATCGTAATAGCGGGTGCAGGCGAAATGGGCAGCCACCTGGCGCGGATGCTCAGCGGCAACGGCCACGACATCACCATCATCGACGGCGAGCAGAAGCTGCTGTCGGAGGTGGGGAGCCTGGCCGACGTGATCACTGTGGAGGGCGACTCGACGACATTCGCCGTGCTGCGCAAGGCGTCGGTGCGGCGCTGCGACCTCTTCATTGCGGTGACTCATGAGGAGAACGACAACATCGTGGCGGCGATGCTGGCCAAGAAGCTGGGAGCCAAGAAGTCGATCGCCCGCATCGACAACAACGAATACCTCGAACCCAACAACAAGGAGGTGTTCATCGACATGGGCATCGACTATCTGTTCTATCCCGAGAAGGTGGCGGCCCGCGAGGTCATCAACCTGCTGGGGCATACGTCGACGACCGAATATGTGGATTTTTCGAGCGGCAAGCTCTCGCTGGTGGTCTTCCGCCTGGAGCCTGCCTCGCCGCTGGTGGGACGCGAGCCGGCAGGCTTCGAGGAGGGCGAGACGCCGTTGAGCTACCGCACGGTGGCCATCACGCGGGGCGGCCAGACGATCATCCCGCGGCGCGGCGAGCTGTTCATGGACGGCGATATGGTATACTTCATCGCGCGGCAGGACGCCGTGCGCGAGGTGATGGAACTCTCGGGCCGGAAGAACGTGGAGATCAAGAACATGATGATCCTGGGCGGTTCGCGCATCGGCATCCGCATCGCCACGGAGTTGCAGGACGAGGTGAACATCAAGCTGGTGGACTACAATGCCGAGAAGGCCTACCGGCTGGCCGAGACGCTCGAAAAGACGCTCATCATCAACGAGGACGGCCGCAACACCGAAGCCATGATGGAGGAGGGGCTGTCGAACATGGACGCCTTCGTGGCGGTGACGGGACGCAGCGAAACCAACATCCTGGCGGCGATGCTCGCCAAGCAGATGGGGGTCAAGAAGGTGATCGCCGAAGTCGAGAACCTCAATTATATCGACCTGGCCGAGTCGATCGGCATCGATACGATCATCAACAAGAAACTGGTCACGGCGTCGAACATCTTCCGTTTCACGATGTCGACCGACGTGCAGGCGATCAAATGCCTGACGGGCAGCGACGCCGAGGTGCTGGAATTCATCGTCAAGCCCAATTCGCCGGCCACCAAGGCCCGCATTCGCGACCTGGGGCTGCCCGAGGATGCGATCGTGGGCGGCATCGTGCGCGGCGACAAGGTGTTCATCGCCGTGGAGAACATGGAACTGAACCCCTACGACCGGGCGGTGGTCTTCGCCATGCCGGCGTCGGTGGGCAAGATCGGATATTTTTTCAATTAAGCAGCCGACGACGTGTCTTTACGCAGCCAAATAGCCGGATTGTGGTTCTCGCAGCGCATGCGGGACATCGACTTTTTCCGCCGCCACCCGGCCCAGGTGCAGCAGCGGATGCTGCGCGAGCTGCTGGAGCGGGGACGCGGCACGGCTTTCGGCCGGGAATACGGCGTGGCGGCGATCCGCACGCCGGAGCGGTTCGCGGCGTCGGTGCCGGTGTCGGACTACGAAGCCTTCAAGCCGTGGATCGGGCGGATGATGGCGGGCGAACGCAACGTGACGGCGCCCGGGCGGGTAGACCTGTTCGCCCGATCGTCGGGCACAACCTCTGACAGGAGCAAGTACATCCCTGTGACGCGCCGGTCGCTGTGGCACAACCATACGCTGGGCATGCGCGATCTGGCGACGCTGGTCGCTGCGGCCGACCCGCAGACGAAACTTTTCGACGGCAAGACCCTCACTCTGGGCGGCTCGTGTCGGCGCGAGGGGCGCAATCTGGTCGGCGACCTGTCGGCGCTGCTGATTCACGAAACGGCGCTGGTAAGCCGCTGGGTGCGGGCACCGAAGAGCGAGACGGCCATTATTGCGGATTTCGACCGCAAGGCCGAGGCGATCAGCCGCGAGTGTGCGGGCGAGCGCATCGTGGCTTTTGCCGGGGTGCCGTCGTGGAACCTGGCTCTCATGCGCCGGGTGCTGGAATACACGGGCAAGAAGAATCTGCTGGAGGTATGGCCCGAACTGGAGCTTTTCGCCCACGGAGGGGTGGAGTTCGCTCCCTACCGGAGGTCGTTCGAAGCCTTGATCCCCTCGTCGCGGATGCGTTACATGGAGACTTACAACGCTTCGGAGGGTTTTTTCGCCCTGGCCGACGAGCCGCAGCGCGACGACATGCTGCTGATGCTGGACTATGGCACCTACTATGAATTCCGCGACGGCGAGCGCATCGTGCCGCTGGAGGGGGTCGAGGCGGGACGGAGCTATGCGATGCTCATCACGTCGAACAACGGACTGTGGCGCTACGAGATCGGCGACCGCGTGGAGTTCACCTCGACGGATCCCTACCGCATCCGCTTTGCAGGGCGCACGAGGCAGTATATCAATGTGTTCGGCGAGGAGCTGATCGTAGACAACGCCGACCGCGCCTTGCTGGAGGCATGCCGCCGCACGGGCGCCGCTGTGGCGGAGTACAGCGTGGCCCCGTGCTACATGTCGCTGGAGGAGCGGGGCGCCCACGAGTGGCTGGTGGAGTTCGAACACGAACCCTCGGACATGGCTGCCTTCGCGGCGGCGCTCGACGAGGCGCTGCGCGCGGTGAACTCGGACTACGACGCCAAGCGCCGCACGACGCTCGACGCACAGCGGATCGTGCCGGTGGCGCCGGGCACTTTCCTGGCCTGGATGCGGGCGCGGGGCAAGAACAAGGTGCCGCGCCTGGCCAACGACCGCCATGCGGCCGAAGACATCGAACGTTTTATGGCAGAAAACAACAAGGTGAAAAGCGAAACGTGAAAGCAATTCGAAGAAACCGACTTTTTACTACTATAATAATTACGTATTATGTATATTGCCATTGCTGGTAACATAGGAAGCGGAAAGACGACGCTGACCCGAATGCTGACCGAGCGCTACAAGGCCAAGGCCTATCTGGAAGAGAGCAACAACCCCTACATCGGCGACTTCTACGAGGACATGAACCGCTGGTCGTTCAACCTCCAGATTTCGTTTCTGGGCAGCCGTATCGAACAGACCATGGACATGTTGGCCGACAACGGCTCGGGCGTGATCTTCCAGGATCGCACGATCTACGAGGATGCGCATATCTTTGCGGACAACCTCCACGAAATGGGGCTGATGGCCTCGCGCGACATCGAGACCTACATGAAGATTTTCCGGCTGGTCACCTCCCTGATTCCGCGGCCCGATCTGCTGATCTACCTCAAGGCGAGCGTCCCGACGCTCATTTCGCAGATACGCAAGCGCGGCCGGGCCTACGAGATGAACATCGACGAAGCCTACCTCAAGCGTCTGAACGGCAAGTACAACCATTGGATCGACACGATCTACGAGGGCGACATGCTGGTGATCGACAAGGATCACGAGGATTTCGTGTCGGATGCGTCGGTCTTCGAGCGGATATGCGCCCGGATCGATGCCCTGGGCGCCCAACGATGACGCTGCCTGCGGAGTTTGCGCAGCGGGTGCTGCGCGAGTTGGGGGCCGAAGAGGGCGCGGCGCTGTGCGCGGCGCTGGACGGCGTGCCGCCGGTGAGCGTGCGGCTCAACCGGGCCAAGTGCGGCGATGCGGAGGAGCTGCTGCGTGGGCTGGGCGCTGCGCGCCCGGTGCCGTGGTGCGCGGACGGGTGGTATCTTGCCGAACGTCCGCAGTTTACGTTCGATCCGGCATTCCATGCAGGCGCCTACTATGTGCAGGAGGCGTCGTCGCAGTTCGTGGGGATGCTCGCGGGCGATGCGGCGGGGCGGCGGATTCTCGACTTGTGTGCGGCGCCGGGCGGCAAGACGACCCTCTACGCTTCGCTGGCCGGGCCGGAGGGGCTGGTCGTGGCCAACGAAATCGACCGCCGGCGGGCGCAGGTGCTGGCCGACAACGTGCGTAAGTGGGGCACGGGCAACGTGGCCGTGACTTGCTGCGAATCGCGGGCGTTGGGCGATCTGGAAGCCTGGTTCGATGTGGTGGCGGTGGATGCCCCCTGCTCGGGCGAGGGGATGTTCCGCAAGGATATGGGCGCCCGCGAGGAGTGGAGCGAAAACAATGTGCGGCTTTGTGCGGCCCGGCAGGACGGGATATTGCGCGAAGCATGGCGGGCGCTGAAACCGGGCGGTCGCCTGATTTACAGCACCTGCACGTTCAACCGCGAGGAAGACGAAGGTGCGTTGGAACGGATGCTCGCCTGGGCAGGCGACGAAGTGGCGGAAGCGCCGGCCGCGGAGCCGGATGCGGCCTGGGACATCGTCTGCGGGCGGGTCGGGGCATTTCGGACCTATCGGTTCTATCCCCATAAGGCGTGCGGCGAGGGCTTTTTTGCCGCTGTGGCGTGCAAGGCGCCGGATGCGAGGGGCCGGATGAAGACGCCGAAGGCTTGCAGGACGGTTTTCGGACCGATCGACAAGGCGGCTGCGGCCGAATTGAGCCGCTGGGTGCTGCGTCCGGAGCAGATGCGGTTCGCGTCGGTGGCGGGAACGCTCTACGGCTGGCCGGCGGCGCAGGCCGACGCGGTGCGGCAGCTCTCGGAGGCGCTGCCGGTGATCTGCTCGGGAGTGGCTATGGGCCAGGTGTTCAAGGGGCGCCTGCGGCCGGATGCGGCGCTGGCGTTCTATGCGGAACTCGACCGCCGAGCGCTTCCGGCGGCAGAGGTCTCCCGCGAGGAGGCGCTCGACTATCTGCGCCGCGGCGACGTGCGGGCCGACGTCCTGACGGAGGGGCTGAACCTGATCTGCGCGCAGGGCCGTGCGCTGGGATTCGCCAAACGCATCGGCGGCCGTGTGAACAACATGTATCCGAACGCATTGCGGATACTCAAACAATAAGCGAACTGCGAGACCCTCGGGTGTCGGGCCTGCGGATGGCTGCGGGCGGCGGCCGAAGGTCGGAAACTTTGAACTTATATCGTTTTGGCTGAGAGGATTTTTTATTCGATGGGCGAGGTCGCCGAGATGTTCGATGTGAAAGCGTCGCTGCTGCGCTATTGGGTGGCGCAGTTCGACGTGCTGCAACCCAAACGCAACAAGAAAGGCAACCGGCTGTTCACGGTGCAGGATGTGGAACATCTGAAAGTGATCTATCATCTGGTCAAGGAACGCGGCATGACCCTGGAGGGAGCTAAACGCGCGATGAAGCGGCGCCGCGGAGGCGCGGACGACGAGGTGCGCCGCGATGCGGAGCTGATGACGCGGCTGCGGCACATCCGGGCGCTGCTGGTGGAGGTGCGCGAAGACCTCAAGGCCGGGGGCGAGGGGATCGTGGCGGACGACGCGGCGCCGGAAGAACGTCCCGAGGAGCCGCGGGCGCCGCGCCTGCGGACGAAAGCGGTGGTGAAGTTCGAGCCGGAGACGTCCGGCGCCGGGGCCGCGGAACCCGGTTCGCCGAAACCGGCGGGGCGCCGCGGACGCCGCAAGCCGGACGACGGAGAGGACAAGGAATTGTTCGCCTTTTACGAACAGTCGCTGTTTTGATCGGGGAGAATGCTTTTTAAGAAGCCGGATGTCCGGACTCCGGGGAGGCGGTATCCGGAACGAGATAATTGTGTGTTATGAAAGTCAAGGATATAACCGATGCGATCGAACGCTTCGCGCCGCTGGAGTGGCAGGCGTCGTACGACAATGCGGGGCTGATCGTGGGGCGCGCGGACGACGAGGTGCACGGCGTGCTGCTGGCGGTGGACGTGACCGACGAGGTGATGGACGAAGCCGAGCGCGAGGGGTGCGACATGATCGTGACGCACCATCCGATCGTGTTCCATGCGTTGAAACGTTTCAACTCGGCCGACATGGTGCAGCGCTGCGTGGAACGGGCGATCCGGAGCGGCGTGGCGCTCTATGCCTGCCACACCAATTTGGACAGCGCGCCGGGCGGCATGAGCTGGCGGCTGGCGGAGCGGCTGGGCGTGGAGCGGCTGGAGGTGCTGGAACCCTCGGCGCCGGGAGCGCGGACGGGGTTCGGCGTGGTGGGCGAACTGCCGGCGCCGGTGTCGACGGAGGCGTTCATGTGCCGCATGCAGGAGACGATGGGCCTGCGGGCGATCCGCCACAGCGCGCTGGCCGGGGCCGAAGTGCGCCGGGTGGCCGTATGCACGGGGGCGGGGGCGTCGCTCATCGGCCAGGCCCGTGCGGCGGGCGCCGACATCTATGTGACGGCCGATCTGAAGTACAACGATTTCATGACCCCGGACGGGGCGCTCACGGTGGCCGACGTAGGCCATTTCGAGAGCGAATATTGTGCAATCGAACTATTATTTGATATTTTATCGAAAAATTTGATTACCTTTGCGGTTCGCAAGAGTAAGCATTCGCGCAATCCGGTGAATTATTGGCTCTGAGTCTAAAAATTATACGAACAACATATATGGCAACACAGAAGAAGACTGCCGAAGTGGATTATTCGATGCAGGAGAAGATTCTGGCGCTCTACGAGTTGCAGCGGATCGACAGCAAGATCGACGAGATCAACAAGGTGAAAGGCGATCTGCCCCTGGAGGTGCAGGACCTGGAAGACGAGCTGGCCGGCATGCAGACCCGTATCGACAAGATCAACGGCGAAATCGAAGAACTCAACACCCTGACCAAACAGCGCAAGCGCGAGACGGATCAAGCCAAAATCTTGATCGCCAACTACAAGGAACAGCAGAACAACGTCCGCAACAACCGCGAATTCGATGCCATCACCAAGGAGATCGAATACCAGGAACTGGAGATCGAACTGGCCGACAAGCGGCTGAAAGAGTATGCGGCGGGCATCAAGAGCAAGAAGCTGCTGCTCGATGAAGCGGAGACGCTGGGCCGGGAACGCATGGCCGATCTGGAAGCCAAGAAAAACGAACTGCAAAGCATCGAGGAGGAGACCCGCCCCCAGGTGACGGAATTCGACGCCCAGGCAGAGAAGGTGAAGGCGAAGATCGACGAACGCCTGCTGACGGCCTACGAACGCATTCGCCGCAATGTACGCAACGGCCTGGCCGTGGTGACGGTGAAGCGCGACGCCTGCGGCGGCTGCTTCAACCGCATACCGCCCCAGCGTCAGGTGGACATCCGCCAGGGCAAGAAGATCATCATCTGCGAATATTGCGGCCGCATTCTGGTGGCCGATCCCGAAGCGGAACAATAGACGCGGGAAAAGCGAGCGAAGCCGTCCGGAAGGGCGGCTTTTTTCGTTTCGGAAAAGCGGCGGATTTTAAGTGCCAAAATGTTAATTTAAAACATGGAAAATGTTTCCGACTTTTATAAATAATCCTTAACTTTGCAAAGTTCTAATTTTCGGACTTAAATAACCATAGATGAAAATAGCTATTGCCCAGTTGAACTACACCGTCGGCGATGTGGACGGCAATGCGTCGAAAATCATCGATTCGATCAACAAAGCGAAAGCGCAACATGCAGATTTGGTGATCTTTGCGGAGCAGGCCGTGAGCGGCACTCCGGGATTCGACCTGCTGCGCAAGACGACGTTCCTGGAGCTGTGCGAGGAGGCGCTGGTGGAGATCGCCTCGGCCTGCGACGGCATCGCGGCCATCGTGGGTCTGCCGCTGCTGACGGCCGACGGCACGGTAAGCGCTGCGGCGCTCGTTCAGGATCGCAAGGTGCTGCGCTACGTGGGCAAGAAGCACATCACGGCCCGGCGCGAAATGGGCTTCCTGGTGCCTTCCAAGGGGTATGAATATGCTACGATCAAGGGTCACAAGTGCGCCATCATCGTGGGCGACGACTTGAGCCGCGAGCACGATTTCGACCGTTCGGTGGAGACCATCGTGTCGATCAACGCCCGCAAGTACGGCAAAGGCTCGATGACCTATCGCTATGAAATGATGCGCAACCTCTCGTTCGTGGAGGGGAAGAATCTGGTGCTGGTCAACCAGGTGGGCGGTTCGACAGAGATCGTCTACGACGGTACGTCGGGCGCATTCAACAACCGCGGCGAACTGGTGCTGATGCTCAAGAGTTTCGAGGAGGATTTCCAGATATTCGACACCGAGGCCGAAGGCAAGCCGGTGACGATTCCGTCGAGCGGCGACCGTACGCGGATGGTCTACGAAGCGGCCCGCTGCGGCCTGCGCGACTTTTTCCGCAAGAACGGCTACAAGAAAGCCTCGATCGGTCTGTCGGGCGGCATCGACTCGGCGGTGGTGGCCTGCCTGGCCGCCGATGCCTTGGGCAAGGAGAACGTGCGGGCGTTGCTGATGCCCTCGCCTTTCTCGTCGGACGACTCGGTGGAGGACGCCAAGGAGCTGGCCGAGCGTCTGGGCATCGAATATAACGTCATTCCGATTTCGGAAATTTATACCAGCGTCGTCGATACGCTCAAGCCGGTGATCGGCGGCACGGAGTTCGACGCGACGGAGGAGAACATCCAGACGCGCATCCGTACGATCCTGCTGATGGCCGTGCAGAACAAGAGCGACTACATTCTGCTCAACTCGTCGAACAAAAGCGAAAATGCCCTGGGGTTCTGTACTTTGTATGGCGATACGGCGGGCGCTTTCAGCCCGACGGGCGACCTCTATAAGGGCGAAATCTACGACATGGCCCGCTACATCAACCGCACGCAGGGCAATCCCATCTCGGAAAAGATTCTGGGCAAGGAACCCTCCTCGGAGTTGCATCCGGGGCAGAAAGATACCGACGTGCTGCCGCCCTACGAAGTGGTGGACGCGATCCTGTTCCGCATGATCGAAGAAGGGCAGCATCGCGAGGAGATCATCAATGCGGGTTTCGACTCGGAAGTGGTGGAGAAGATCCATGCCATGATCATGCGCAACGAGAAGAAACGCTACCAGTTCCCGCCGGTGCTGCGTCTGTCGATGTGCTCGTTCGGACACGAGCGGCTGATGCCGCTGACCAACAAATACGGCGACTGAAGCGGTGGCGGCGAGGATCGAACATAGCGGCACGGTAGAGCGTGCGGAGGCCGGCCGGGTCTACGTGAAGATCGTTTCGCAGAGCGCCTGCGGAACGTGCAAAGCCCGTCAGGCATGCGGCATGGCCGAGAGCGCGGAGAAGATCGTGGCGGTGGAGTGCCCCGATGCCGCAGAATATGCTCCGGGCGAGATGGTCGTGGTCGGCGTGTTGCGCCGCGCGGGCGGCTTGGCCGTGGCGCTGGGCTATGTAGGCGCGCTGGTCGTGCTGCTGGCGGTGCTGGGGCTGACCATCGGTGCGGCGGGCTGGGCCGAAGGCCCGGGTGCGCTGGCGGCGCTGGGCGGCGTGGCACTATATTATATGGTGCTGTGGCTCTGCCGTCGGAAAATCGAACACACAATTCAATTTACAATAACAAAAATCTAAATGGAAGTATTACTTTACACTATCCTGACGCTCTGCGTGCTGGGAGTGCTCTCCGCTGTGATTCTGTACTTCGTGGCCCGCAAGTTCCGCGTGGAGGAAGACCCGCGGATCGACGAGGTGGAAAAGATGCTGCCCGGCGCCAACTGCGGCGGCTGCGGATTCGCAGGTTGCCGGGGCATGGCCGATGCGCTGGTGAAGAACGACGACATCTCGGCGCTCTTCTGTCCGGTGGGCGGCGGCGACTGCATGAAGGCGATCGCCTCCTATCTGGGCAAGGCGGCCGCAGAGAAGGAACCCCAGACCGCGACGGTACGCTGCGGGGGAACGTGCGCCAAGCGTCCCCGCACCAACGAATACAACGGCGCCCGCTCGTGTGCGGTGGCCGCGTCGCTCTATGCCGGAGAGACGGGTTGCACGTTCGGCTGTCTGGGCTTCGGCGACTGCGTGACGGTGTGTGCGTTCGATGCGATCCGCATCAATCCGGAGACGGGACTCGCCGAGATCGACGCCGAGAAGTGCACGGCCTGCGGCGCCTGCGTCAAGGCTTGCCCCAAGGGAATCATCGAGTTGCGCAAGAAATGGCCCAAGGATCGGGCGGTTTACGTGTCGTGCGTCTCGAAAGATAAGGGCGCGGCTGTGATGAAAGCCTGCAAGGCGGGCTGCATCGGCTGCGGCAAGTGCGAGAAGGCGTGTGCGTTCGGCGCCATCACGGTGGAGAACAACCTCGCCTACATCGACCCGCAGAAGTGCAAGTTGTGCCGCAAGTGTGTGAACGAATGCCCCACGGGCGCGATCAAGCTGGTAAACATGGAACCGCTGCCCAAGGAACCGAAGGCCCCGGCCAAGCCGGCCGAGAAACCTGCCGAAAAGCCGGCCGAGAAACCTGTCGCAGAGGTTGCCGCACCCAAGACGCCGGAGGCTTCTGCTGCAAAATCGGAATAACGAAGAATCGTAAAATCAGATAGTTGGTATGAAAACATTTCCGAAAGGCGGAGTCCATCCGTCGGAAAACAAACTGAGCTGCGCCGGTGCCATCGAGGTGCTTCCCCTGCCCGATGCGGTGACGATTCCGCTGGCCCAGCATATCGGAGCGCCTGCGGTGGCCAAGGTGGCCAAGGGCGACAAGGTGCTGGTGGGACAGCTCATCGCCGAGGCGGGCAGCTTCATGTCGGCGAACATCCATGCCCCGATTTCGGGCACGGTGACGGCGGTCGACATGCAGCCCAACGGCCAGGGCGTGCGTCAGATGATGATCTCCATTCAGCGCGAGGGCGACGAATGGATCGAAGGCATCGATCGCTCGGAGACCCTGGTGAAAGAGTGCACGCTGACGCCGGAAGAGATCATCGCGAAGATCAAGGATGCCGGCATCGTGGGCATGGGCGGCGCGACGTTCCCCACGCATGTGAAGTTGTCGGTGCCTCCCGGTAAGAAAGCCGAAGCATTGATTATCAATGGTGTGGAGTGCGAACCCTACCTGACGTCGGATCATCGCACGATGCTGGAGCACGGTGAGGAACTGGTGGTCGGCGTCACGATCCTGATGAAGGCGATCGGCGTGAAGAACGCATTCATCGGCATCGAGAACAACAAGCCCGACGCGATCGCGCATCTGAAGAAGATCGTCAAGGAATATGAAGGCATCGAGGTGGTGCCCCTGAAGGTGAAGTATCCGCAGGGCGGCGAGAAACAGCTGATCGCTGCCGTGATCGGCCGCGAGGTGCCGCCTCCGCCAGCTCTGCCCATCGACGTGGGCGCCGTGGTATGCAATGCGTCGACGACGTATGCCGTCTACCAGGCCGTGCAGAAGAACAAGCCGCTCGTGGAGCGTGTGGTAACTATCACGGGCAAGGGGCTGGCTTCGCCGAAGAACCTGCTCACGCGTATGGGAACGCCCGTTCGGACGCTCATCGAGACGGCCGGCGGTCTGCCCGAAGACGAGGTGAAGGCGATCAACGGCGGCCCGATGATGGGACGTGCGATGATTGAACTGGTCTCGCCCGTGACGAAAGGCTGCTCGGGCATCACGATCCTCAACGGACGCGATGCGCAACGCCGCGAAGCCTCGCAGTGCATCAAGTGCGCGAAGTGCGTGTCGGCATGTCCGATGGGGCTGGAACCCTACTACCTCTCGAAGATGACCCAGAAGAAGAACTGGGAGACGCTGGAAGCGCAGATGATTACCTCGTGCATCGAGTGCGGCTGCTGCCAGTCGACCTGCCCGGCCTATCTGCCGCTGCTCGACTGGATCCGTCTGGGCAAGCAGTCGGTGATGGGAATCATCCGCCAACGTGCCGCCGCCGCGGCACCGAAGAAGTAAAGGCGACCGAAAAACAAGTAAAAGGAAAAAAGAAAACAATATGGCAAACAAACTTATCGTCGCTCCTGCACCCCATGTGCAGACTTCGCAGTCGACGACCCGGATCATGCGCGACGTGGTGATCGCCCTGATGCCGGCGCTGGTCGTCTCGACGGTGGTCTTCGGCTGGAGCGCGCTCTGCGTGACGGCGCTTTCGGTGGCGTCGTGCGTGGTGTTCGAATACTTGATCCAACGATTCCTGGTCGGCGGCGCTCCGACGATCGGCAACTGGTCGGCCGTGGTGACGGGCGTGCTGCTGGCGTTCAACTTGCCGGCGTCGATTCCGTGGTGGATCGTGGTGATCGGCGCTTTCGTGGCGATCGCGGTCGCCAAGATGACTTTCGGCGGCTTGGGTAAAAACCCGTTCAACCCCGCTTTGGTGGGCCGTGTCTTCCTGCTGATCGCCTATCCTGTGCAGATGACGTCGTTCCCCCAGGTCGAGGGCTTCGATGCGCTCTCCGGCGCTACGCCGCTCGCGGCCGTCAAGCAGGGAGCGGCTTCGGCCGGTGCGGTCGACATGCAAGACCTGATGCTGGGCAACATGCCCGGTTCGCTGGGCGAGGTGGCTGCGCTGGCGCTGCTCGCCGGCTTCGTCTACCTGCTGTGGCGCAAGGTCATCACTTGGCACATTCCGGTGACGGTGCTGGCTACCATGGCGCTTTTCGCGTTCGTGGTGGAACTGGCGTCGGCGGGCTTCGAAAGCCCGGCGCTGTGGCAGCTTCCGCTGTTCCATGTGCTGGCCGGCGGTGCGATGCTGGGCGCGATCTTCATGGCGACGGACTATTCGACCTCGCCGATGACTGTGCGCGGGGGTGTGATCTTTGCGATCGGCATCGGTGCCATCACGATGTGCATCCGTCTGTGGGGTGCTTATCCGGAGGGCATGTCGTTCGCGATCCTGATCATGAACTCGACCGTGCCTTTGATCAACAAATATGTGAAACCCAAGCGCTTCGGCGTGAAATAAGGAGGATAACGTTATGAAAAGCACACTTTTGAACATGACGGCCGTCCTCTTCGGCATCACGCTTGTCGCGTCGGCCGGGGTCGGTGCGGTCAACATGATTACGGCCGACCCGATCGCGCGGGCCGAGCAGGCTGCCAAGATCGAGGCGCTGAACGGCGTGCTGCCGCTCTTCGATGCGACGGCGGTAACGGAACTGACCCTCGACGAGATGCCCATTGCGGTCTACACCGCTACGCAGGGCGATGCCGTGGTAGGATATGCTGTGGAAACGATGTCGAAGCAGGGCTTCGGCGGAGCGATCAACCTGATGGTGGGCTTCACGCCTGCCGGCGAGGTCATCAACGTGAACGTGCTCAAGCAGACGGAGACTCCGGGGCTGGGCACCAAGATGGCCGACGAGGGCAACCCCTTGATCAACAGCATCAAGGGACAGCTGCTGGAGACGAAGAAGCTGGTCGGCGGCAAACTGGCCGTCAAGAAGGACGGCGGCGATGTGGATGCGCTGACGGCGGCGACGATTTCGTCGCGCGCCTATGTGGATGCGATCAACCGGGCGTGGATGGCCTACAAGAACGTGGCGACGGGCGAAAGCGTGACCGACACGGCGACCGGCGCATCGAGAACCAACGAGCCTGCGGCTCAGGAAGGAGGTCAAAATGAATAAGTTGAATATCATATTGAGCGGTATCGTCAAGAACAATCCGACTTTCGTGCTGGTGTTGGGTATGTGCCCCACGCTGGGTACGACGACTTCGGCCGAGAACGGCATGGGCATGGGTCTGGCGACGATGGCCGTGCTCATCATGTCGAATCTGGTGATTTCTCTGGTGAAGAACATCATTCCGGACAAGGTGCGCATCCCTGCGTTCATCGTGATCATTGCGTCGTTCGTGACGATCATTCAAATGCTGATGCAGGCGTTCGTGCCGGCGCTCTATGCGTCGTTGGGCGTGTTCATCCCGTTGATCGTGGTGAACTGCATCATCCTGGGACGCGCCGAGGCGTTCGCGTCGAAGAACTCGGCGCTCGATTCGGTGCTGGACGGCATCGGCATCGGCTTGGGCTTCACGCTTTCGCTCACGGTGATCGGCGCAGTGCGCGAAATCCTGGGCAGCGGCTCGATCTTCGGTGCGAATCTCGGCATTGGGAACTACACGCCGTTGATCTTCGTGTTGGCGCCGGGTGCCTTCCTCGTGCTGGGCTACCTGATGGTATTGTTTAACAAATTAGCCAAGAAATAGTTATGGAGCTTTCATATTTTGCAATCATCATCGGCGCCATCTTCGTGAACAACGTGGTGCTGGCGCAGTTCCTCGGCATCTGCCCCTTCTTGGGCGTGTCGTCGAAAGTGGAAACGTCGCTGGGTATGGGCGCTGCCGTAACGTTCGTGATGGCGATCGCCGCCGTGGTGGCTTGGCTGATCCAGACCTATGTGCTCGTGCCGCTGGACATCGTGTATATGCAGACG
>JAIECN010000087.1 GCA_029068505.1 Alistipes sp. | reverse complement strand
ATGAAAGCAGAAAAATCGGTCTATTCGTTCCGGGTCGAGCCGCAGGACGTCGATTTCACGTTGCGGGCTACGATTTCTTCGTTGGGCAGCGCCGTGCTCAACACCGCAGGCACCGACGCCCACGGCAAGGGTTTCGGGGTCGATGCGCTCCATGCCGACAATTATTCGTGGGTGCTTTCGCGCATCGCGTTCGAGTTCGACAGCCGCCCCCAACAATATGCCGATTACCGGATCGCCACTTGGATCAGCGATTACGGGCGGGTGCTCTCTACCCGCAACTTCACGCTCTGCGATGCGTCCGGCCGCGAGTTCGGGCGCGCCGTCTCGCAGTGGGCGATGATCGACCTTTCGACCCGCGGGGCGGTCGATCTTTCGGGGGTGGGCGATGCGCATGCCGATGCCGTAGTCGATGCGCCGCCGCCGGCCGCCATGCCGCGCAAGATCCGCGCCGTCGCGCCCTCGGTTTCCTGCCGGCATAAGGTCGTGTACAGCGATATCGACTTCAACCGCCACGTCAACACCATGCGTTACATCGAAATGATGCTCGACATACTGCCCGTCGAGCGGCTTACTTGCGAGGCGCCCGTGCGCATGGACATCCATTTCCTGAAAGAGTGCCGCTACGGGCAGACGCTGACCGTAGGAGTCGAGCATCGCGATAACGGCGCTCTCTTCGAAATCGCGGGCGACGAGGGCGCTGCCGCTGTCCGGGCCGCCATCGAGTGGGCGCAGTAGCCGCCGGGCGGATGCGCGGTTCATGGAACGGGTTTTGCAGAGACCCTGCAAAACCTTTCTCTTATGGAAAATACCGCAGTAAAAGCCAGGCATCAGGTCTGCATCGACCTGCTGAACAGCGCCGTGGGCAAGGAGATCGCCACCACGCTTCAGTACATGTATTTCCACACCCGTTTCGAGGATGCGCGCTATCAGTATCTTTCGCGGATCATGCGCGAGATTTCGATCGCCGAGATGCGCCATATCGAGGAGTTTTCCGAGCGCATCCTCTTTCTGGAGGGCGACGTCGACATGAATCCCGCATTCCGCACGCGGCAGATGACCGATGTCAAGGAGATGTTGGCTTTCGCCATGCAGCTCGAACAAAGCACGATCGACCATTACAACGATGCGTCGCGCATCGCCGCCGAAAACAACGACGCCGTGACGCACAAGATGTTCCAGGACATCATCGCCGAAGAAGAAGAGCACCTCGATACGTTCCGCACCGAGTTGCAGAACATGACCGATTACGGCGAGGAGTATCTTGCGCTCCAGTCTGTCGCCGGCAGCAAGCATGCAGCCAAGAGCCTGCATCATCATGCCCACGAGGAGTAGTAGTCCGGAACACAAGCATCCGGAACGTCTGCTCCCTGGACGGCTGTTTTCCGAAACATAGGTTTTTCGACCCCCGCTTTCGGCAGAACGACGGGCTTGATGGCGGACGGCCGCGATTCCGTTGCTGGGACGCTGCAACGTCGAAAGGAATCGGGCCGGAGCTGGAAATTATCGGGATTCCGACATTGGAGTCCCGTTTTTTTTCGTATATTCGCTGAAAACAACGGATACATGATGAAACGACTCGTCCTCATTTGATATGCCTTTCCCTATGAAAATCACGATTCTCGGCCCGGCGCATCCCTATCGGGGCGGTCTGGCCTCCATCATGGAGACCATGGCCCGCGTGTTCCTGCGGCGGGGCGACGAGGTGAAGATCGACACGTTCGCCTTGCAATATCCCTCGTTGCTCTTTCCCGGCAAGAGCCAGACGGTCGACACGCCGCCGCCCGCCGACTTGCATATCGAGCGTTGCGTCAACACGGTGAATCCGTTGAATTGGCTGCGCATCGGGCGACGGTTGCGTCGCGAGCGTCCCGATTTCGTGCTGCTGAAATATTGGACGCCTTTCATGGCGCCTTGTTTCGGCTCCATTGCCCGGCTGGCCCGCCGCAACGGCCATACTCGGGTGTTGTGTCAGATCGACAACGTGGAGCCGCACGAGCACCATTTCATCGACAAGCCGTTCAACCGTTATTTCTTGCGCTCCGTCGATGGTTTCGTCTACATGTCCGAGCAGGTGCACCGCGAGTTGGCGGCCTACACCGATGCTCCGGCGCTCTTTTCGCCCCACCCGTTGTTCGAGCACTTCGGCGGGCGGGTCGACCGCGGCGAGGCTTGCGTGCGCCTGGGTCTCGACCCGGCAAAGGCATATGCGCTTTTCTTCGGGTTGATCCGCGATTACAAGGGCTTGGATTTGTTGTTGGATGCTTGGGCGAAACTCCGGCGCGAGGGGCGCACGCAGGGGCGCAGGTTGATCGTCGCCGGGGAGTTCTACACTGCCAGGGAACCCTACCTGGCACAGATTGCCGCACACGGTTTGCAGGACGAGGTGATCCTCCACGATCGTTTCATTCCCGATGCCGAGGTCAAATATTACTTTTCGGCGGCCGATTGCGTCGTGCAGCCCTATAAGACCGCCACGCAGAGCGGCGTCACGCAGATCGCCTACCAGTTCTGCACCCCGATGATCGTCACGGCGGTCGGCGGCCTGGCCGAAATCGTGCCCGACGGCCGGGTGGGGTATGTCTGCCCGCCGACGGTCGAGGGGGTGGCCGATGCGATCGAGCGCATCTACGAACCCGGCGTGTTGGAGCGGTTCCGCGAAAACTGCGTCGACGAACGGCGGCGTTTTTCGTGGGAGGAGATGTGCAACCGTATTACGGAGTTGTACGAAAAGGTAAAATAACGTTTCGTCCCGCTTTTGGCAGCCGGAGCATACGATAGCGGGTTTCCGGACCGGAAGGTTGCAGTTTGCGCGAACCGGAAGCACAAGGCCGGGTATTTATAAAAAGCGCCGGCGTCTTTCAAAGGACGCCGGCGCTTTTCCATTTATTGTGTAGTTCGGGCTACTTCTTGATGTTGGGCAGTTCCAGCCCATAGCCTTTCTTGCGGTCTTCGATCTTGAGGTAGAAGCTGAAGATGAAAGCCAGCACGCCGAACGACGAGAAGATGATCATCGGCGCCGTGTAGCCGCCCGTGGCATCGAGCACCAGACCGATGAGCAGCGGCACCAGGCAGAGTCCGATGTTCTGGATCCAGAAGATCAGGCAGTAGGCCGAGCCGAGAATCTTTTCGTCGATGATCTTCGGAACCGAAGGCCACAACGCCGCCGGCACCAGCGAGAACGACACGCCGAGCGTCACGACCAGCAGCACTGCCAGCCACTGCGAGGGGAACATCGGCAGCACGAAAGCGAAACTCAAGTGACAGCAGATCATGATGATGGCGCCGACCATCAGCATCGTGGCGCCCTTGCCGCGGAAGTCGAGCAGCGCACCCAGGAACGGCGTGAGCACCATGGCCAGGATGGGGAAGCAGCTGAACAGACGGGCCGCCGATTCGGGGCTGACGCCCAGCGTCACTTCAAGGAAGTTCGGGGCATAGCGCTGGAACGGGAAGATGGCCGAGTAGTAGAGCACGCACAGCAGCGCCACGAGCCAGAACATCTTGCTGGAGAAGATCTGCCCGAGGTCCGAAATATGGAACTCTTCGTCCGACGATTTCTCTTCGCTCAATTCTCCGGCGGCAATCAGCTGGCTGTCGAGCTTGCGGTCCATGAAGACGAAAACGGTGTAGCACAGCATGCCGATGATGAGCAGGGCGGTGCAGAATGCTACCGGCGCTACGATCGACTGGTCGTAGCGGTTGGAGATCATCGGCGCCAGCCACATCACTGCGAATACGCCCAATCGGGCGATCGCCATCTCGATTCCCATCGCCAGGGCCATTTCCTTGCCTTGGAACCATTTGGCAATGGCTTTGGAGACCGTCGTGCCGGCCATCTCGCAGCCGCAGCCGAAGATCATGAAACCCAGCGACGCCATTTTGGCGCTGCCCGGAAGCGCGACCCACCAGCTGTCGAGCCAGGCGCAGAATGCCGTGGCCTGGAACCAGTCGGTGATGCCGACGAACTTGATCGACGCGCCGACGACCATCAGCCCTGCCGACAGCAGGCCCGTGAAGCGGATGCCCATCTTGTCGAGGATGATGCCTGCGATGATCAGGAAAAAGACGAATACGTTGAGGAAATATTCCGAGGCCGCATAGGTGCCGAACGTGGCGCTGTCCCAGCCGCGGGCCGATTCGATGAGCGATTTGAGCGGCGACATCACGTCGACGAACATGTAGGCGAAGAACATCATCGACGCGATCAGCAGCAGGGCCGTCCAGCGGACGATCGCCGAATCGTTGAGTTTCCTTTGGATAGTTTCTGTCATGATTTTATTCGTTTTTTGTTGAGTTAGTTTTCGTTCTGCGTATAATGTTTGAGTACTTCGTAGGCTTCGGCTATGCCCAGCTCGCCGGCTTTCGACAGATCGAGGCAGCCTTTGCGCGTGTCTTTCATGAAGAGCTGGATGATGCCGCGGTTGTAGTAGGCTTCGGCGAACCAGGGGTCGAGTCCGATGGCTTCGGTGTAGTCCTCGAACGCTTCGGGCAGTTCGCCCGAAAGTGCCTTGAGGTTGGCGCGGTTGTAGTAGGCGTGGGCGAAGTCGGGATAGAGCTTGACCGCCTTGTTCAGGTCGGCGATGGCCTCGTCGTAGCTGTAGGTGCGTTTCGAACGGTTGTTCAGCCGGTTGGCCGGATCGGAGTCGATCGTGATCCGTTGGTAGGAGTTGTCGATCGACGAAATGAAATCGATCATCTCGGCGCGCGTGGTCGAGCGGTTCAGATAGAGGAACGGATTGGTCGGGTTCAGCTCTACGGCCGTCGAATAGGTGTTCACCGAATTGGTGTACTGCTTGATGAGCGATTGCGTGATGCCGCGCCCGAAGTGGACTTCCCACGAGGGGTCGCCCGTCTTCAGAGTCCGGGCGTAGTCTCTGTCGAGGGTCATGAGCGTGTCGGGCGCCAGGTTGCTCTCGCGGCAAGTCAGGGTCAGACAGGGATTGCCGATGCGGCGTTTGAAGTCTTCGACGCGCTGTTGGTGGCGGCGTTCGGGCTGCGGCAGCGTGTCGGGACGCATCAGCGTGAACTTGAAGAGCGGCAGCAGGCGCATCTCTTCGCGCCCGCCGTTGCGGCCGGCCATGTTGTCGAAGCGGTTGCCCGAAAGTTTGGTGTCGAACGACAGCAGCCGGTCGAAGTGCTGCGTCGTGTCGGCATAGATCGAGTAGGTGCTGTCGTTGAGCCGCGAGCGGTATTCTGCGATCTTGCGCTGCGCTGTGTTGCGGTCGTCGCGCGCGCCTTTGGCGTCGCGCAACAGTTCGCGCAGGCGGCCGCGGTAGATGTAGGCATTGGCGAAGTCGGGGTAGAGCTTGATGGCCGATGTGTAGTCGTCGACGGCCTTTTCGATTTCGCCCAGCTGGGCATGTACGCCCGCCCGGTTGTAGTAGACCAGCACGTTGTTCGGGGCATAGGCCGCCACCCGGTCGTAGTCCTCCAGCGCGCGGTTGTAGTCGCCGATCTGCGTGCGCAGCATGGCCCGATTGAAGTAGGCCAGCGAGTTGAGCGTGTCCAGGGCGATCACCTTGTCGAAATCGGCCAGCGCCAGCATCGGACGGTGGGTCGACGAGTAGACCAGCGCCCGGTTGAAGTAGGAGGGCAGGTAGGTCGAATCGCATGCTACGGCTTTGTCGAAGTCCGCTTCGGCTTCCGCATAGCGCGCCTGTTGCATGTAAAGGTCGCCGCGGCGGTTGTAGCCGTTGGGATTCTCGCGGTTGGTGCGGATCGCTGTGTCGAAGTCGCCGTAGGCCCGCAGCGTGTCTTGCAGATGGAGGTGGCTCAGGCCGCGGCAGATGAATGCGTCGGCCACTTTGTTTTCGTGGCGGATGAATTGGTCGAAATCTTCGATTGCTTCGCGGAATTGCTGGTTGAGCAGGCGCGTCACGCCGCGGCTGTAATAGGGACCCGGCAGATCGGGCCGCAGGTCGATCGCCTCGCGGAAATCCTGCAAGGCATCGTCGTAGTTGCCCAGACGCGAGCGCGTCACGGCCCGGTAGTAGTAGGCTTGGGTGTAGACCGGATTCTTGTCGATGGCCGTCGAGAGGTCGGCTTCGGCGCCGATCAGGTCGTCGAGGTTGTATTTGGCGATGCCGCGCAGGAAATAGCCTTCGTAGGCGTCTTCGTCGAAGCGCAGCAGGGTGTTGAGCGTGCGGATGGCTTCCTGGTAGTTGTTGTCCATCATGCAGCGCTGGCCCATCCAGAAGAAATACTCCCGGTTGTATTGCGCATGCGCCCGCCCGCCGCACAGAAGTGCCGCAGTCAGTACGATCCCTATGACGAGTCTACGCATGTGCTTTTCTAACGCGATTTTCGGTCGTTTATTTTGTTTTCCTGCCCAGTCTGCCGGTTATCCTTTCTCGTCTCGTTGTTCTTTCCCGTCGTGCGCCGCGTCCCGCAGGCGGACGGTGTGCCGTCGGAGCGGAACCTTGTCTTCCGCCGTGCCGTGTTTCTGCGATCCGCAGCAAGTCTACTCTTGTTCGTAGCCGAACCTGCGCAGTTGGCGCGGGTTGTTGCGCCAGTCGTCGCTGACCTTGACGAAAAGTTGCAGGAAGACTTTCTTTTCCAGAAATTGTTCCAGGTCTTCGCGCGCCGCCTGGCCCACGCGTTTCAGTTTTTCGCCTTTGTGGCCGATCAGAATGCCTTTCTGCGAGTCGCGCGACACGTAGATCGTCGCCGCTATGCGGTCTATGGCCGCTTCTTCCTTGTAGCTGTCGATTTCGATTTCGCAGCAGTAGGGTATCTCCTTGTCGTAGTAGCGCAGAATCTTCTCGCGGATGATTTCCGACGCGAAGAAGCGCAGGGTCTTGTCCGTCAGCGTCTCTTTCGGATAGAATGCCGGGCCTTCGGGCAGCCGGTCGAGAATCGTTTTGAAAAGCCCTTCGATGTTGAATTTCTCTTTGGCCGATGCCGGCACGATCTGCGCTTCGGGCAGCTTCGTGTGCCATTGCTCGACCAGCTGTTCCAGCGCCTCGGGTGTCGAAAGGTCGATTTTGTTGATGACCACGATAGTCGGGATGCCGCTGCGGGCGATCTGCGCCACGATCTCTTCCGAGCGGTCGCCCTGCTCCACCGTGTCGGTCACATAGAGAATCACGTCGGCGTCGGTCAGCGCTCCGGTGACGAATTTCATCATCGACTCCTGCAATTTGTAGGAGGGTTTCAAGATGCCTGGCGTGTCGGAGTAGACGATCTGGAAATCGTCGCCCGAGACGATGCCCATGATGCGGTGGCGCGTGGTCTGCGCCTTGGAGGTGATGATCGAGAGTTTCTCGCCCACCAGAGCGTTCATCAACGTCGATTTGCCTACGTTGGGATTGCCTATGATGTTTACGAAGCCCGATTTGTGCATGGAACCTTGATTTTTGAGATTCAAAGGTAGGGATTTATTCGGATTTTAAATGTATTCGCCTATGATAAAATGAAGGAGTCGTGATTTTTCTATTCGATTTGGGATTGTCCAAAGACGAAGCCTTGCAGACTCTGCCGATTTGATAGAACTTGGTTGGAGCTTATCTAAAGGCGAATCGCTCTATGTTATGAATCGGGACAGAAATTCGCATATCCAATCATCCCAATCTTCGAAAAACACCCGAAACCCGTGGTATTTTGCCAAGGATTTCGGGTGCGTTGTTTTCGGCCGCCTATATTACCGGCGCATCATGCCGCCCGGGAATTTGGGCATTTTCAGGTTGCCGCCCGCTACGGTTTTCATCATCTTGCGGGTCTGTTCGAATTGTTTCATCAGCCGGTTGACGTCGGCCATCGTCGTGCCCGAGCCTTTGGCGATGCGTTCGCGGCGCCGGGCGTTGATGATTTCGGGTTTCGCCCTCTCGGCCGGGGTCATCGAGCCGATGATCGCTTCGGTTTGCTTGAAGACGTCGTCCGGTATGTCTATGTCTTTGAGCGCCTTGCCCATGCCCGGGAGCATCGAGGCC
>JAIECN010000086.1:19889-32845 GCA_029068505.1 Alistipes sp. | reverse complement strand
TTCCCGGCGGTGCGCTCACCGCCCTCATCGGCCGCAACGGCACCGGCAAGAGTTCGTTGCTGCGGGTCCTCGCCGGTCTGAGCCCCGCTTCGGGCGGCGAGGTCCGGCTCTGCGGCAGCTCCGTTTCCGCTTTGAGCGCCCGTCGGTTGGCCGCCACCGTCGCGTTCGTCGCCACCGACAAGGTGCGGATCGACAACCTCGCGTGCGAGGATCTAGTCGCCCTCGGGCGCGCGCCCTACACCGATTGGATCGGCCGGTTGCAGGAGGCCGACCGGGCCGTCGTCCGCCGCGCGCTGGAGACGGTCGGACTCTCCGGTTTCGCCCGCAAGCCCTTGAACACCCTCTCCGACGGCGAGTGCCAGCGGGCCATGATCGCCCGGGCGTTGGCGCAGGATACGCCCGTCATCCTGCTCGACGAGCCCACAGCGTTCCTCGACTTGCCCAACCGTTACGCGTTGGCATCCCTATTGCGGCGGCTCGCCCACGACGAGAGCAAGTGCGTCCTCTTTTCGACCCACGATCTCGACATCGCCCTTTCTCTGTGCGATTCGGTGTTGCTCGTCGACACCCCTTCGCTGCACTTCCTGCCTGCCGCCGAGGTGGCTGCCAGCGGGTTGATCGAGCGGCTTTTCGACGGGGCCGGGGTGGCTTTCGACCCCGTGCGGCAGCGGATTTTCGACAACAAGCGATAGTTTCCGCAACATTTTTCGTCGTTTTTTTTGGTCGATTCACTTTTTTAGTTACCTTTGCACCGCTAAAGTACTTCCCGCCCGGCAGGAAATAGCGGTAAAGGCCCATTCGTCTATCGGTTAGGACGCAAGATTTTCATTCTTGAAAGAGCAGTTCGATTCTGCTATGGGCTACACGAAGAGACCGGCACGGAAGCCGCAAGAGAACCAAGGAGAGATCGCCGCAGGGCCGCTCTTTTCTTTTCGGTGCAAATCCGGACGGATCTCTACGGGTGATCGATTTTCAGGAGCGGGTTTCCGACCCATCCGCAGGCAGCTACGGCTGACCCCCGAAAAGACAACTTAAAAAGTAAAAATAAAATTAACGGATTATGGCAAACCATAAGTCATCGAAAAAACGGATTCGTCAGACCGCGACCAAGCGTGCGCACAACCGTCTGTTCCACAAGACGGCCCGCAACGCCGTGAAGGCGCTGCGCACGACGACCGAGAAGAGCGCAGCCGAGGCTCTGCTTCCCAAAGTGACCTCCATGCTGGACAAGTTGGCCAAGCACAACATCATGCACAAGAACAAGGCGGCCAACCTCAAAAGCGCGCTTCAGTTGCACGTCAACGCTCTGTAATCCGACTACGGATCGAAAAAAAGCCACTCTTTACAGAGTGGCTTTTTTCATGCAAAGCGGCTAAACAACCTCGCAACAAACACCTCCAACCCCTCTCCTGCGACACGCCTCTATGACACAATGCCCCCTGCAACAAACAATCCCACAATACGCCAGTTCCATGACCAAGGGTCGAATTCTCCTTTAAGAACGATCGGAATCGTTTGCAGTGCTCGCAACTTATGCTATCTTTGTAACAAGAATTTCGCGCACAGCACGGGCAAGTCCGCAGACTTCGCCCGCCAAGCGGCAGTTTCAAATCCTTTCCCGCCATGAAGAAATTTCTCTCTCTGATTTTCGCGGCATGCCTGCCGCTCTGGCTCTCGGCCGAGAACTACCCCTACCGCAGCGACATGCTGT
This sequence comes from Alistipes sp., assembly GCA_029068505.1. GTDB lineage: Bacteria > Bacteroidota > Bacteroidia > Bacteroidales > Rikenellaceae > Alistipes. The sequence goes on along the minus strand of JAIECN010000086.1, from coordinate 31,134 downwards.
GGATCGCGCAGCCCGACCATGCCGACTGGCTCTACCGCACGGGCGAAAAAGCGAGCATCGAAATCCGACTTTACCGCTACGGCATCCCGCAGGACGGCGTGACCGTGCGCTACGAACTGGGCGACGACCTGATGCCGGCCGACAAGTCGGGCAGCGTCGTCCTGCGAAACGGCAAGGCGACGATTCCGATCGGCACCATGCAGCAGCCGGGCTTCCGCGATTGCCGTCTCTCGGCGACCATCGACGGACAAACCACCCGGCACCATGTCAAGGTGGGCTTCTCGCCCGAGCGGATCGAACCCCACACCGCCCTGCCGGCCGATTTCGTCAAGTTCTGGGCCGACAACAAAGCGCAGCTTGCCGGAGTGCCGTTGCAATACACCAAGGAACGGGTCGAAAAATACTGCACCGACAAAATCGACTGTTACCTCATCAAATTGCAGATCAACAAACAACGGCAGGCGATCTACGGCTATCTTTTCTACCCCAAGCATGCTCGGCCGGGAAGCTGCCCCGCCGTGCTGTGCCCGCCGGGTGCCGGCATCAAGACCATCAAAGACCCGCTGCGCCATAAATACTACGCCGAGGAAGGCTTCATCCGCTTCGAATTCGAAATCCATGGGCTGCATCCCGAGCTGCCCGAGGAGACTTTCCGCGAAATCAGCGCTGCGTTCAACGGCCGCGAAAACGGCTACCTGACCAACGGCCTGGACAACCGCGACAACTACTACATGAAGCGCGTCTATCTGGCTTGCGTGCGCGTCGTCGACTTGCTGACCTCGCTGCCCGAATGGGACGGCAAGAACGTGATCGCCCAGGGCGGCAGCCAAGGCGGCGCACTGGCACTGGTAGCCGCAGCGCTCGACGAACGCATCACGGCCTGCGTAGCCAACCACCCGGCGCTCAGCGACATGGCGCGCTTCGAAGCCCGCAGCGCCGACGGCTATCCCCACTTCTCGCGCATATCCGGCATGGAGACGCCCGACAAGCTGCGGACGATGGCCTATTACGACGTGGTGAATTTCGCCCGACAAATCGAGGTGCCTACCCGCCTGACCTGGGGCTACAACGACAACACCTGCCCGCCGACCACGAGCCAGGCCGTCTACAACGTGCTGCGCGGCCCCAAGGAGGCGCTCGTCACGCCGATCAACGAACACTGGACTTCCGAGGCCACGGAACGCGGGCATTTGGAATGGATCAAAAAGCACCTGATAAAATAGACCGGCCCCAGGCCACCCGCCCAGGCACAAAAAAAAGGAGACACCGCGTCTCCTTTTATCATATATATCCCGCACCGAATCCCCTCCGCAAGCGCAGGTGCTGCCCTCTGCCCGAAAGCTGCCGGGGTTCGGCACGGCCGCAAAAATCTGCCGGCCGCTATTGCTCCAGTCCCTCGATTACCGAGACGATCCGTTCGAACACCTCGTCCATCGTGCCGGTGCCGTTGACCGACGCATACTTGCCCCGGGCAGCATAATAGTCCGAAACGACGGCGGTCTGCATGCGGTAGACCTCCAGCCGGCCGCGGATCACCTCCTCCGACGCATCGTCGGCACGCCCCGAATCCTTGCCGCGCAACAGAATACGGCGCACCAGCTCCTCCTCGGGAACATGGATGTCGACCATGATGTCGACCTTCAGCCCATGCTTCGAAAGGATGGCATCGAACGCCTCGGCCTGCACCGTGGTGCGGGGGAAGCCGTCGAAAATGCACCCTTTGGCCTCCTTGTGCGAAGCCACATATTCTTCGATCATGCCGATGACGATTTCGTCGGGCGCCAACTTGCCTTGTGCAATGTACGATTCCATGCTGCGCCCCAACTCCGTGCCTCGCCGGATATGCTCGCGAATTACCTCGCCCGTCGAAACATGATCGATGCCGAACTGCGCTTTCAACCGCTGGGCCTGCGTACCTTTGCCGCAACCGGGAGCGCCGAACAATACGATGTTGATCATAACGAATCGCTGATTTTTAGACCCGGCAAAACTACAACTTTTTTTGGGAAAAATGGAAAGATTCGTTAGTTTTGTAAAAATTTTAAGGAATGGCACAGCAGAAAAAACGCACCGAAATCGCCGAACTGGGCGAATTCGGCCTGATCGAAAAACTGACGGCCGGTTTCGCCCCGCACAACGCCTCCACGCTGCGCGGCCCGGGCGACGACGCGGCCGTGATCGCACCGGGGCGCAGCGAAAAAGTGCTCGTCACGACCGATTCGTTTTTCGAAGGTGTCGACTTCGACCTGACCTACTTCCCGCTCAAGCATCTGGGCTACAAGGTCGTGACGGCAGCCATAAGCGACATTCTGGCCATGAACGCCCTCCCGTCGCAGATCATGGTGTCGCTCGGCATTTCGTCCAAAATTCCGGTCGAAGCGCTCGAAGACCTCTACGAAGGGATCGGCTTCGCCTGCAACGAACACGGCATCGACCTCGCGGGCGGCGACACGCGGGCCTCGATGACGGGACTGGTCATCAGCATCACGGCGGTCGGTCTGGCCCGCAAGGAACGCATCGTCTACCGCGACGGTGCAGGACAGAACGACCTGATCTGCATCACGGGCAATGCAGGCGCCGCTTACATGGGGCTGCAACTGCTCGAACGCGAAAAACGCGTGCTGGCCGACGTGGCCGACCCCGAACCGCACTTCGCGGGCTACGAATATCTGCTGGAAAAATACCTCAAGCCCCGCCCGCGCACCGACATCATTGCGGCGCTGGCCGAGGAAAAGATCGTCCCCACGGCGATGATCGACCTTTCGGACGGTTTGGCCAGCGACCTGATGCAGCTGTGCCGCGCATCGAAATGCGGCGCCCGCATCTATCTAGAGCGCATTCCCATTGCGCGGCAGACGACGGCCCTGGCCGAGGAGATGCACACCGACCCGGTAGTCGCAGCGCTCAACGGCGGCGAGGACTACGAACTGCTCTTTACCGTGCCGCTGTCGATGCAGGAACAAATCATGCGCCTGGGGCTGGTCGACGTCATCGGCCACATCACCCCCGAATCGACGGGCTGCTTCCTCGTGACGCCCGACGGCTCGGACATCAAGCTGAAAGCGCAGGGATTTCCGGAAAAGCAGTAATAAGCAACGATCCAGAGGAGATTAAAACGTTTTAACATACCGAAAATTCGTTTTAGCAACTTCCCTATCGCATCTTTTACGCATCGAAATGTTTCATTTTTAATTTAATATTCGTATCTTTGCCGTCCCGAAAAGGGAACAACCATTTAATTCAACGTATTATGAACAATTACGAAACCGTTTTCATTGTCACGCCGGTGCTGTCCGAACAGCAGGTACAGGAGGTCGCTGACAAATTCCAGGGTGTCATCACCGAAAACGGCGGTCAGATCGTGAACAAGGAGTCGTGGGGCCTCAAGAAGCTCGCCTATCCTATCCAGAAGAAGACCACCGGTTTCTACTTCCTCGTGGAATTCACGGGCGAGGGGACGCTCATCAACACGCTCGAAACGCAGTACCGCCGCGACGAGCGCGTGATCCGTTTCTTAACTTTCAAGCAAGACAAGTTCGCCGTAGAGTACTCGGAGAAGCGTCGTGCGAAACTTTCTAACAAGCAGGAGGAGTAAACCATGGCACAGGAAAACAAAGCACAATCCGAAATCCGCTACCTGAACCCCGTTTCGGTAGACGTCAAGAAGAAGAAATACTGCCGCTTCAAGAAGCTCGGCATCAAATACGTCGACTACAAGGACGGCGAATTCCTCAAGAAGTTCCTCAACGAGCAGGGCAAGATTCTGCCCCGCCGCCTGACCGGTACTTCGCAGAAGTTCCAGAAGAAAGTGGCACAAGCCGTGAAGCGTGCCCGCCACCTCGCCATTCTGCCTTTCGTAACCGATTGTATGAAATAATTTAAGGAGGACGAGACTATGGAAGTGATTCTGATCAAAGATATGGAGAACCTGGGTTACGCGAACGACATCGTGAACGTGAAGCCCGGTTACGCGAACAACTACCTGATCCCCCAGGGCTTCGCCAAGGCCGCCACGGCTTCGGCGAAAAAGGTGCTGGCCGAGAACCTGCGTCAGCGCGCCCACAAGGATGCCAAGATTCTGGCCGACGCCCAGGCTCTGGCCCAGACGATCGGCAACCTGTCGCTGTCGCTGGCCGTGAAGGCCGAGGAGGGCAAACTCTTCGGTACGGTAACCGCCGCCGACCTGGCCGAGGCGCTCGCAGCCAAGGGCATCGAGCTGGATCGCAAGGTCATCAGCGTCGAGGCCATCAAGACCGTCGGCGAGTACGAAGCTACGGCCCGCCTGCACAAGGAGGTCAAGGCTACGATCAAGTTCTCGGTTGCTGCCGCAGAATAACGGAAGCTCCATTCCTGCCGTGGCAGGAGTGCAATAACGAATCGCGTCCTCTTAACAGGGGACGCGATTTTCAATATGCCCCATTCCTGACGGACGCCTCGAAAGGTTCCGATTCCAACCCCGGCTCCGGTTCTGCCCCCGGTTCCGGCTTCGGCAACTTCGGCACGGCACCCACAGCTAAAGAACCGCTGCGCCTGCACAAATTTTTCTTCAATGCAACTTGACCGCCGGAGAATCGGGACGGTCGGATTGTCGGGCATAAGCCCGCAGCACCATGCCCACTCCGACGAAGATCACCAAAGCGAAAACGACCGTATCGGCATGCAGCCTGCCGAGTTTCAGAGCCACCGACACGGCGATCGCCACTACGGGCTGCAAATAGGTATAGATGCTCGACACGGTGGACGAAACGAAACGCAGCGAATAATTGAACAAAATATTGGGCAGATAGGTCTGCACCACGAAGACGGAGAGTGCCGGAAGAAGCGCATGCTGCGCGATAGCAGCATAATCGGTCTTCAGCAAATCGCCCAATCCGAACGGCAGCACGATGACCGCCGCCAAGCCATAGAGCCAACGCATGACGGTCGTGACGCGATATTTGGAGACCAGCCCCTTGAAGCAGACCATGTAAACGGACGAGACGCACGCACAAAGAAAAATCAACACGTTGCCCCAAAACTGCGCGTGCGCATGCGAAGAACCGGCCCCGGTCAATATTACCGCCACAGCGCCGGACATGCCGAGCAACAGACCTGCGACCTTCAACTTGGAGAACCGATCCAACCCGAGCATCACGGAGAGCAACAACACCAGAATCGGCACGATCGTGTCGATGATCGACCCGTCGATGGGCGAAGTCTTGGACAGACCGAACATCAAGAACACCTTACGCAGCACCCCCATCAGCAAAGCCGCACCGAAGAACTTGCGGATGTCGCCACGCTCGACATGCTCGGCACGCTCCCAGAAAAGAGGCACGAACGCGATAAGGGCCGTAGCGATCAACGATCCTGCGACCAAAGCCATGGGGCGAAGATAACCGGTCAACAACAAATTGTAAAAGGGGAAATCCAAGGCCCAGATGCAATTGCATGCCAACAAAGCCAAATGGGGTCTGAGTTTGCTCATCCGTATTCGTTTAGGCGCCCTATGCACAAAAACGATGCCCGGCGCGCCGTCGAAGAGGGCATGCCGGGCATTGCCGGAATCAAAAAACACCCTCAACGATGCCCGAAAGAATCCATAAAAGGCACTTTCCGACCGCAATGATAATGGTTCCAGGCATCTTTGGCATAACCGTCGCCCAAGTATTCGAATGAAAGGACCGAGGCATCCCCGATCTTCACGCCATTGTAAAACACCGACCAAGCATCCTTGCCGTATCCTCCGCCCAAGTATTCGAACGAAAGAACCGCAGCATCCCCGATCTTCACGCCGCCGTAAAACACCGACCAGGCATCCTTACCATATCCGCCGCCCAGATTCTTGAACGACGAAGCCGAGGCTCCCTCCACCTTGCGGCCGCGGTAATAGACGTTCCACCGGTCGACAACATATCCAGCCTTACGGCGACCGTGCTGCGAGTCTCCGGGCCGCATCTGCGGGCACTGCTCCGGCCCGACACCGGGCCGATGTTCCGAGCCATGCGGCGAACGATGCACAGACGAGTTTCCGGGCCGCCGCGACCCGCTGCGACGCGGAGTTTCCGGCTGCTCCGCCGGGCGGGCATCCGACCGGCACTCCGACGGCCGCTCTGCGGCAAACACACCCGAAGTCAATGCCGCTGCAAGCGTCATCGCAGCAAGCATCATTGCAATCGCTCGTTTCATATCCGATTCTCTTTTTTGAAGTCGAACCTTTCCGCACGCATCATACGGAAAAATCCGAAACACACCCTTTATATATAAAACGGCGGCCGGCCTCGATCCAGTATGCCGAAACCACGAAAACATCGCCTGCCGCGTTCAGAAAAAAAAGACACCCGCACGGAAACGAGCCGCACGGGTGTCCTGCTTATGAGTCGGAAAAACTACTCTTCCTTCTTACCGGCTTCGGCGGCTTCCATGGCGCTCTTCAGAGCGGCCAGGCCGGCGATGTCGCCGAGGGTCGTCTTCTCGACCGAAGCGTTGATCTTCTTCACGGTCGACTTCGTAGCGTCGGCAGCGGCGCGCTTCTCGGCCTTCTCGGCAGCGATTTCGGCGCGGCGGGCCTCCTCATAGGTGCGAACGTGCGAAAGCGTGATCCGCTTGGTAGCTTTCGAGAACTCGATGACCTTGAAGTCGATCTTGTCGCCGACCTTGGGAGTCGTGCCGTCCTCCTTGGTGAGCTGACGTGCGGGGCAGAAGCCCTCGACGTTCTCGGCCAACGAAACGACGGCGCCCTTGTCGGTCATCTCGGTGATGGTACCCTCGTGTACGGTGTCGATCGAGAACTTACCCTCGATCTCGTTCCAGGGGTTCTCCTCCAGCTGCTTGTGACCCAGCGAGAGACGACGGTTGTCCTTGTCGATTTCGAGCACCACGACATCGATGTCGGCACCTACCTGCGTGAACTCGCCGGGATGCTTGACCTTCTTCGTCCAGCTCAAATCCGAAATGTGGATCAAGCCGTCGATGCCCTCCTCGATCTCAACGAAGACACCGAAGTTGGTGAAGTTGCGCACCTTGGCAGCGCACTTCGTACCGACCGGATATTTGGTCTCGATGGCAGCCCACGGATCGGTGGTCAGCTGCTTGATGCCGAGCGACATCTTGCGCTCCTCGCGGTCGAGGGTCAGAATGACGGCCTCGACTTCGTCGCCGACCTTCATGAACTCCTGGGCCGAACGCAGGTGCTGGCTCCACGACATCTCCGAGACGTGGATCAGACCCTCGACGCCGGCAGCGATCTCGACGAAAGCACCATAGTCGGCCATGACGACCACCTTGCCCTTGACCTTGTCGCCGACCTTGAGGTTCTGGTCGAGCGCCTCCCACGGATGCGGGGTCAGCTGCTTGAGACCCAGAGCGATGCGCTTCTTGGCATCGTCGAAGTCGAGGATCACGACCTGAATCTTCTGATCCAGAGCGACGATCTCCTCGGGATGGCTTACGCGGCCCCACGAGAGGTCGGTGATGTGGATCAGACCGTCGACACCGCCCAGGTCGACGAATACGCCGTAGGAAGTGATGTTCTTGACGGTACCCTCCAGAATCTGGCCCTTCTCCAACTTGGACATGATGACCTGCTTCTGGGCCTCCAGCTCGGCCTCGATGAGCGCCTTGTGCGAAACGACCACGTTGCGGAACTCCTGGTTGATCTTGACCACCTTGAACTCCATGGTCTTGTCGACGTATACGTCGTAGTCGCGGATGGGCTTCACGTCGATCTGCGAACCGGGCAGGAACGCCTCGATGCCGAAGACGTCGACGATCATACCGCCCTTGGTGCGGCACTTGATGTAACCCTTGATGATCTCGTCCTTGTCGAGCGCCTCGTTGACGCGATCCCACGACTTGAGCTGACGGGCCTTCTTGTGCGAAAGCGACAGCTGGCCGTTCTTGTCCTCGGCCGAATCAACGTATACCTCGATCTTGTCGCCCACCTTCAGGTCGGGGTTGTAACGGAACTCCGACACGGGGATGATACCCTCGCTCTTGTAACCGATGTTGACGATCACTTCACGCTTGGTCATGCCCGTAACGGTACCCTCGACCACTTCGCCTACGGCTACGTTGGACAACGTCTTGTCATAAGCCGCAGCGATTTCGTCCTTGGGCTGGCTGTAAACGCCCAGATCGTTTTCGAACGAATTCCAATCGAAATTCTCGTTTGCGACTACATTTTTCGTTTCTTCCATGATGGAAAATGTTTGCGATACAATCGCTCGTTAAAAAGTTAATAATCAAAATATTCGCCTCGTGCGCACGCTTCGCGCACGCACGAAAGGCCTGCAAAGATAACGCTTTTTCCTGTAAAATCAAACATTTGCAGTCTATTCGATCACCATCAGCACCTGCTGGCGCATGCGGTTGTCGGGCCGCAGAGGGCTGTCGTCCTCCAGCTCGTCGATCAGCACATCGGCCACCTCCTCGTCGAGAATCGCGCCGTCGACATACTCCAGCCCGTGATAATTCTTGAAAATATAGTCGCTCAAGGCGATTTTGTAAACCCGCCCCTCGCGCAACTCATGGAACCGCACGTCGAACGCTTGATCGGTCTCGTCGACCAGAATCGTGTAAGGCGTCGTGAGGATCAGATCGACCCGGTGCCCCTCGCGCGTATCCTCGTTGTATTTGGTCACGATCATGCGGCGGATCTGCTCGGGCGTCATCTTCATGACGGCGATGCGCGTGCCGAACGGCTCCAGATCATAGACCCGCGCACGGCTCACGTCGCCCGCCGCAATGCCGTCGAGCCGCACGCCGCCCACATGATAGAGTCCCAGGTCGGCATCGGCTTCGTCGGCGATGGCCGAAGCCATCCAGTTGGCCAGCCCCGCCTTGTCGGCCGGCAAAGCGAACTTCCCGATCGCCCGGTTCAGCTCGGCATCGGCATAATACTCCTCCACCTGCCGGGCGAACGCCTCGTCGGGCGCATAACCGTCCAGCGGCACCACGCGGAAATCGATGCTCTCGATCTTGCGGCCGCGCAACTTGACGGTCGAGACGCCCACGTTCTGCAAATTCTTGCCCGTCTGGGTCAGCAGCGTGCCGTTCACCAACGTGTCGAGCACCACATGCGTATGCCCGCCGATGGCCAGGTCGAAAAGCTGCGTCTTGTCGAGCAGCTCCATGTCGCGGTCGTCGCCCATGTGAGAAAGCAGGATCAGCACGTCGACCTTCGGACGCAACTCGGCGGCATATTTCATCGCTTCGGCCTGCGGATCGGGGAACGCCAGCCCCACGAACGACGCCTTGTTGCCCGCCGGATGGCCCGGCCCCTCGTAGTTGGTCACAGCGCCCACGATGCCGATGCGGATGCCGTCGCGCCGGACGACCGCATAGGGCGGCACCTGAGGGAAGGTAGCCGTGTCGCTGACGACGTTGGCGCAGACCACCTCGAAGTCCATGCTGTCGAGCATGCGCCCCAAATAAGCCTGCCCGTGGTCGAACTCGTGATTGCCGAACGTGGCGACGTCGTATCCCAGGCAGTTCATCAGCTCGATGATAGGTTTGCCGGGCGCAGGCACCTTATCGACGAATGCGTTGCCTGTCCAGCGGTCGCCCGCATCGACCAGCAACACCAGCTGCGCCGTATCGCGGCAGGCCTCGACGGCGGCCGCCAACTGCGGAAAACGCTGGATCTTGGCGTGCATGTCGTTGGTCGACAGAATCACGAGCGTACGTTCGCGCGGCGTGCAGGCGGCAGCCAGCACCACGGCAGCAAAAAAGAGTGTTCGGAACAATTTTTTCATATTTATCGGTTTTGTTGTCAATATCGATCGGGAATTGTCAAAATTACAAAATAATTTCTATCTTTACATGCTGTTTAGCGAATAATCGTTTCTCCTATGGCCGACACCATCAAAATCGTCTGCGACAACCTCGGCAAAGAGCTGGAAGTAGCTTCCGGCACGTCGCTTTCGGAAGTGGCCCGGCGTATAGAACCGGGACGCCACCCGTTTCTGGCCGCCGAAGTCAACAACCGCATCAAGGAACTAAGCTACAAGATATATACCCCTGTGACGGTACGCTTCGTCGACGTGACGTCGTTCGCCGGCATCCGGGTTTACCAACGTACGGCCTGGTTCATCCTCCAGAAGGCCGTGCACGACCTCTACCCCTCGCAGACGCTGCACATCCGCCACTCGCTGGGGCGCAGCGGCTTCTACTGCGAGATCGAGGGCATCGACGAATTCACCGCCGAGGAAGCGGAGAAACTGCGCCGCCGGATGCACGAAATCGTCGCCGCCGACTACCCGATCCGCCGCACCCGGGCGCTCACGAGCGAAGTCCGTGCCCGCTATGCAGCCTCGGGCTACACCGACAAAATCGCGCTGCTGGACACGCGGCCGCGTCTCTACAGCGAATACTACACGCTCGACGACGTGATCGGCTACTTCTACGGCGCGCTGGCGCCCTCGACAGGCTACATCACGCTTTTCGGCATCGAACCCTACTACAACGGCTTCTACCTGGCCCTGCCGCTGCGCACGGCGCCCGACCGCATACACACCGACTTCTACCAAGAGAAGATGTTCGGCATCTTCCGCGAATACCAGTCGTGGGTCGGGATCATGGGCGTGCCTACGGTGGGCGACGTCAACTCGAAAGTGCTGGCGGGCGACGCGGGCGGCATGATCAAGCTGGCCGAGGCGTTCCACGAACGCAAGTTCGCCTGGGTGGCGGACACGATCTACGAAGCCAACCTCACGCGCGGCACGCGCATGGTGCTGATCTCCGGCCCCTCGTCGAGCGGCAAGACCACGTCGGCCAAGCGGCTGGGCATCCAGCTGGGCGTGCTGGGGCTGAAACCCGTGATGATCTCGCTGGACGACTACTTCGTGGAACGCGAGAAAACCCCGCGCGACGAGAACGGCGAATACGACTACGAAGCGCTCGAAGCCATCGACCTGGAACTTTTCAACGACCACCTGCACCGCCTGATGCAGGGCGAGAGCATCGACATTCCGCGCTACGACTTCGTGACGGGCCGCCGCACGCAGCACGACGCGCCGCTGACGCTCGACGAACGCTCGATCCTCATCATCGAGGGCATCCACGGACTCAACCCGCGGCTGACCCCCTCGATCCCCGACTCGCAGAAGTTCCGCATCTACATCTCGTGCTTCACATCGGTGGCTATGGACAACCTCTCGCGCATCGCGACAACCGACAACCGGCTGCTGCGCCGCCTGGTGCGCGACAGCCGCCAGCGCGGCGCCGACGCTCCGGCCACGCTGGCCCGCTGGGCGAGCGTACGCCG
>JAIECN010000086.1:0-19879 GCA_029068505.1 Alistipes sp. | reverse complement strand
GGGGGGGGCGCGGCGGCCCCGCGACCGGGGGGCGGGGGGGCGCCCCCCCCCCCGCGGCGAAGAGAAACACATCTTCCCCTACCAGGAAAACGCCGACGTGATGCTCAACTCGTCGCTTTTCTACGAAATATCGGTCTTGCGGCCCTATGCCGAGAAGATGCTGCGCGAAGTGCCCGACACGCTGCCCGAATACGACGAGGCGCGCCGGATGCTGAAGTTCCTGGACAACTTCATACCCATTCCGCCCGACGAAATCCCGCCGACGTCGATCCTGCGCGAATTCATAGGCGGCAGCAGTTTCAAATACTGAAAAGGAAAACCAAGAAATCGCATGCGGATTCCCCTCTGGGGTAGCCGCCGCCCCGACCAAGACCTGCAAATTTTAACCCGCACTAAATATTATGTTCGACAAATTTGAATCGCGCCACATCGGCGTCACCAACGAAACCGAACTGCACGAAATGCTCGCCGTGATCGGCGTGAAGTCGGTCGACGAACTGATCGGCCAGGTGATCCCCGCCTCGATCCGGCTCAAGAAGCCGCTCGCCCTCCCGGAAGGAATGAGCGAATACGAATTCGCGGCCCGCATCCGCTCGCTGGCCGACCTCAACCGTCCGCTGCGTTCGTTCATCGGCATGGGCTACTACCCCTGCGCCGTGCCGGCCGCCGTGGTGCGCAACGTGTTCGAAAACCCTGCGTGGTACACCTCCTACACCCCCTATCAAGCTGAAATCTCGCAGGGTCGTCTGGAAGCCCTGCTGAACTTCCAGACCGCCGTCATCTCGCTCACAGGCATGGAGATCGGCAACTGCTCGCTCCTGGACGAAGGCACCGCCGCAGCCGAAGCGATGGCCATGATGTTCTCGCTGCGCTCGCGCGAAGCGGTCAAGGAGGGGCGCAACCAGCTCTTCGTCGACCGCAACATCTTCCCGCAGACGCTCGACGTGCTGCTCACGCGCAGCGAACCGTTCGGCATCGAACTCATCGTCGACGACTACGACCAATACGAATTCACGGGCCGCGAGTTCGGCGCCATCGTCCAATATCCGGCCGCCGACGGCGCCGTGCGCGACTATGCCAGCTTCACGGCTGCCGCCCACGCCCAGGGCGCGCTGGTCACGGCCGTGGCCGACCTGCTGTCGCTGGCCCTGCTGAAGGCGCCGGGCGAGTGGGGCGCCGACATCGCGGTGGGTTCGGTACAGCGTTTGGGGCTTCCGATGGGATTCGGCGGCCCGGGCGCCGGCTACATGACCACGCGCGAGGCCTACAAACGCAACATGCCGGGCCGCATCATCGGCGTCTCGGTCGACCGTCTGGGCAACCGGGCACTGCGCATGGCGCTCCAGATGCGCGAACAGCACATCAAACGCGAGCGCGCGACGTCGAACATCTGCACGGCTTCGGCCCTGATGGCCTCGATGGCGGGCTTCTACTGCATCTACAACGGCCCCGAGGGGCTGCGCCGCGCAGCCGAAACGGCCCACCGGGCCGCCCTCACGGTGGCCCGCGCGCTCGAAGCGCTCGACTACCGGCTGGCCGCCACGGAGTTCTTCGACACGTTGCAGGTGGAAGCCGAAGCCGCCGTGGTGCAGTCGCTCGCCCTGGAGTACGGCATCAACTTCTACTATCCGTCGGAAGGCACGGTGCGCATGTCGTTCGACGAAGTGACCGCACCGGACGAAATCGAGACTGCGATCCGCATCTTCGCGGCAGCCAAAGGCAAGAAAATCAAGACCATAAAACCGGCTGAAGAAAACAATATTCCTGCTGCGCTGCAACGCACGAGCGCTTACCTGCAAGAACCTGTCTTCAACAGCTACCGTTCGGAAAGCGCGCTGATGCGCTACATCAAGAAACTCGAACTGCGCGACATCTCGCTGGCCGACTCGATGATCTCACTGGGGTCGTGCACCATGAAACTCAACGCCGCGGCGCTCATGCAACCCCTTTCGCTGGCGGGGTTCCAGAACATGCACCCCTTCGCACCCGAAGACCAGGCCGAGGGCTACATGCAACTGATCCGCGAACTGGAACACGACCTGGCGACGATCACGGGCCTGGCGGCCTGCTCGCTGCAACCCAACTCGGGCGCGGCGGGCGAATATGCCGGTCTGATGGTGATCCGCGCCTACCACCAGAGCCGCGGCCAGGGCTACCGCAACATCGTGCTGATCCCGGCCTCGGCCCACGGCACCAACCCGGCGTCGGCGGCCATGGCGGGGATGAAGATCGTGACGGTGGCCTGCGACGAACACGGCAACATCGACGTGGCCGACCTCGAAGCCAAAGCCCAAGAACACGCCTCGGAGCTGTGCGGGCTGATGGTTACCTACCCCTCGACGCACGGCGTGTTCGAGAGCCGCATCCGCGACATCGTGGAGATCGTCCATGACGCGGGCGGCCAGGTCTACATGGACGGTGCCAACATGAACGCCCAGGTGGGTCTGACCAACCCGGGCTACATCGGCGCCGACGTCTGCCACCTGAACCTGCACAAGACGTTCGCCATGCCTCATGGCGGCGGCGGCCCGGGCGTAGGGCCGATCTGCGTGGCGGAGCACCTGCGGGCCTTCCTGCCCTCGCATCCGGTGGCGGCGACGGGCGGCGAAGAAGGCATCACGGCCGTAGCGTCGGCGCCGTGGGGTTCGGCGATGCTGCTGCCGATCACCTACGGCTACATCAAGATGCTGGGCGAAGCAGGCCTGCGCCGCGCCACGGAGATGGCGATCGTCAACGCCAACTACATGTCGTCGGCCCTGGCGAAAGAATACCGCACCTACTACTCGGGCGAGACGGGCCGCGTGGGGCACGAAATGATCCTCGACCTGACGTCGTTCAAGAAAGACTACGACATCGACTGCGGCGACATCGCCCACCGGCTCATGGACTACGGATTCCATGCCCCGACGCTTTCGTTCCCGGTGCACGAGACGCTGATGGTCGAACCTACGGAATCGGAACCCAAAGCCGAAATGGATCGCTTCATCGAAGCGCTGGTGCGCATCAAGCGCGAATGCGAAGCGGCCGTCGGCCAGGCGGACAACGTGGTGGCGAACGCCCCCCACACGGCACCGGAGCTGTGCGGCGAGTGGACGCATCCCTACACGCGCGAAGAAGCGGCCTATCCGCTGGCCTGGGTGCGCGAGGCGAAGTTCTTCCCCTATGTGTCGAAAATCGACAACGGATACGGCGACCGCAACCTGTGCTGCGTAAACCAGGAATAAATTTTGAAAGCAACGGTTTTTAGACTACCTTTGCGAAATTCAAAACGAGAAACGATAATTTCTATTTCTATGAAAGCAGAACAAAACAAAATGGTCGGCGTGGACTACAAGCTCACCGTCGACGGACAGATAGCCGACCAGTCGCGGCCGGGCCAGCCCCTCGAATTCATCTTCGGAGCGGGCATGCTGCTGCCCAAGTTCGAAGCGGCCATCGAGGGCAAGGAGCCGGGCGACAAGGTCTCGTTCACGCTCGAACCCAAGGACGGCTACGGCGAACTGATCCCCGAAGCGATCGTCGACCTGCCGAAAAACATATTCATGGTCGACGGCAAGGTGGCCGAAGACATCCTCTTCGTGGGTTCGCAGGTGCCGATGAGCGATGCGCAGGGCAACCGCATGATGGGCATCGTCAAGGAAGTGGGCGACCAGACCGTGAAGATGGACTTCAACCACCCGATGGCCGGCAAGACGCTGAACTTCGAGGTCGAAGTGGTCTCGGTGCGCGACGTGACGCCCGAAGACTTGCAGGGCCACTGCTCGTGCGGTTCGTGCGGCGGCGACCACGAGTGCGGCGGCGAATGCGGCCATGACGGCTGCGGCGACGAAGAGTGCGGCTGCGGCGACCACCATCACGAAGGGCACTGCAACTGCCACTAAAAACTCCGAAAACCCCGCACAAGCGGGGTTTTCAATATCATTCCGAACGCAGCGAAGAATCTGTCTCTGTTGTGTTCGGAATGACAATTTTTAATTTTCCTTGTTTTCCCTCCGCCAATATCTGCTGACCCTCGAAGAACCGCACGGACTGACCCGCACCCTGGGCGATGCGGTCTTGTGCCGCGATCGGCAGGGACGGCCCCTTTACACGGCGGGCAACAGCGCCGCGGTGTTCCGCATCCGCCGGCAGGGCCGCGAGTATGCCCTGCGCTGCTACTTCCGTCCGATGGCCCATGCGGCCGAAATCTACGGCGAACGGCTGCTGCCCAAAGAACTCTATCTGTACACCTCCACTCCCGAACACGGCGAATGGGTCGACGTCGTGCTGAACGACTGGATCGACGGCGAAACGCTCCACGCAGCCGTCGCGCAGGCCGCCGGGCAAGGCGACACGAAACGCCTGAAGCGACTCTCCGACGCATTCGACCGGCTGGCCCTGGAGCTGGTGAGCGACGACCGGGCGCACGGCGATCTGAAACCCGAAAACATCATCGCAGCGCCCGACGGGACATTGCATCCGATCGATTTCGACGCAGCTTTTCTGCCTGCGTTCGCCGGGCGCCGCAGTCCCGAAATCGGCACGGCGGCATTCCAGCATCCGGCCCGCACGACGGAGGATTTCGACGCCTCGCTCGACGACTACCCCGCGGCGCTGATCTCCACGGCGCTGCACGCGTTATCGTGCGACCCGACGCTGCTGGCCCGGCACCCCGGCGACGGGCTGCTCTTTGCACCGCAACGCATCGCCACCGACCCGGCCTTGCAAGAAGTGCTGGCGCTTTTCGAACAGCAGGGCATGGCCGCCGAATTCCGGATCGCCCGCCTGCTGCTCGCGCCGACGCTCCGGCTTCCCGACCTGCCGAAACTGCTGCGCCACACAACCGCCCCGAAAGAACCGCCGGCTGCCGTACCCGAACTCTTTGCCGAAAACGGGCTGTGGGGCTATCGCTGCGGGCGGCAGACCGTCGTGCCGCCGCTCTACGACTGCGGATTCGATTTCTCGGAAGGGCTGGCCGCCGTGCGGCTGGGCCGCGCATGGCACTTCATCGATCCGGCAGGCCGGACGGTACTCCGATGCCCCCGTTGCGAAGCGGTCAAACCGTTCCGCAACGGTCGTGCGCAAGCGCTCTGCGGCGGACGGCGCATAGAAATCGACCGCACGGGACACGAATTTGAATATTAGCCGCAAATCGTTATATTTGCAACAATTTGCGACTTCCAGCCGACAGGCTCCGGAAAAGTCGCGAGCAAAACGGAAAATCCGGTACAGAGAAAGATGCCAACCCTATCCCCTCTCAGAAACTTGACTGCGCAAGAAATCGCCGCAGCGGAAAAATCGGGCACGACGGCCGAAGATTGGACGCAGATATTCGTGAGCGCAGATTTCGACCCCTCGCAACTGCGGCAAAGCCGGCTGGAGGGTCGCGTAGAGATCGGCCCGCGCGCCCGCATCGTTCGCTCGCGCGTGAAGAACTACCGCCTGGGGGCAGGCACCCTGGTCGAAGAAACGACGGCTCTGGAATGCCGCGCACGAAGCATGTTCGGCAACGGGACACCGGTCGCCACGATGAACGAATGCGGCGGCCGCACGGTGAAGATCTACGACTGCATGACAGCGCAAATCGCCTACATGATGGCTCTCTACCGCCATCGGCCGCAACTGATCGCCGCGCTCGAATCGATGATCGACGCCTACGCCGAAAGCCGGGCCTCGGAACTGGGCGAAACGGGGCAGAATTGCCGCATCACGGGTGCCCGGCTCGTCCGCGAAATGCGTCTGGGCGACAACGCGACGATCGAGGGCGCCTCGATCCTCTGCAACGGCACCCTCTGCAACGGGGCGCACGCGGGCGTCGACGTCAAGGCCTACGACTTCATTGCGGCCGAGGATGCCCGGATCGACAACGGCACGACGCTGGAACGCTGCTTCGTGGGCGAATGCTGCCGCTTGGACAAAGGGTTCACGGCCGGCGAATCGCTCTTTTTCGCCAATTCGCATTGCGAGAACGGCGAAGCGGCGGCCATCTTCGCCGGGCCGTACACCGTATCGCACCACAAGTCGTCGCTGCTCATCGCGGGGATGTTCTCGTTCTTCAACGCCGGCAGCGGCTCCAACCAGAGCAACCACCTTTTCAAAAGCGGCGCCGTACACCAGTCCGCACACCTGCGGGGCTGCAAGTTCGCCAGCGGCGCCTACATCATGTCGCCGGCCGTCGAAGGCGCTTTCACGATGGTCAAGGGCAGCCATGCCGACCACCACGACACCTCGATCTTCCCCTACTCCTACCTGATCGAAAAGGAGGGGCGCTCGCAGCTCATGCCGGGCGCCAACCTCACCAGCTACGGCACGGTGCGCGACATAGAGAAATGGCCCCAGCGCGACCGGCGCACCGTCAAGCGCGACGTGATCGACTTCGAGGAGTACAACCCCTGCATCACGGGCGCCATGCTCCGGGCCGTCGACATGCTGCACACGCTGCACGACGAAGCTCCCGAAGCCGAACAATACACCTATAACAAGACGGTGATCCGCTCGACGGCTCTCCAACGCGGCATCAAGCTCTACGACAAGGCCATCGTCGCCGCACTGGGCAAAATGCTGGCCGCCGGCACGCCCGACCCGCGCTACGACGGCTCGGGCCGCTGGCTCGACGTGGCAGGCCAGTACATCGCCAAACGCGAAGTCGACGCCATCGTCGAGGAGATCGAGACCGGAGCATTGAGCAATTTCCAGAAGATCGACAACCGCTTCCGCGTTTTTCATATCCACTACGCCGCCTACGCCCGCAGCTGGGCCGAACACCTCTACGCCTCGCTGCTGGGACACGCCCCCTCGTCCGAAGAGATCGCCGACGCGATCGGGGCAGGCGACAACGCCCACGCCGCGATGCGCCGCACGACCGACGCCGACCGCGACCGCGACAACTCGCTCCAGCTCTCGGTAAGTTACGGCGCGGATAGCGACAACGACGACGAAATCCGCGCCGACTACTACTCCGTCAGAGGACTTAAATAGCGCCCCAATGTACACACAGAGCATCACACGCGCCCACCGCACGGCTTTCGTGCTGCTGATCGACGGCTCGGGATCGATGGCCGAGGCGATCCGCTTCCGCGGACGCACGACGACCAAGGCCGAAGCTGTGGCCACGATCACCAACGACCTGCTGTTCGAACTTGTCGAACGCGCCCGGCGCGACGACGGCGTGCGCGACTACTACGACATCGCCGTCCTGGGCTACTCGGGCGACGACGAAGTGCGGGCGCTCCTGCCCGGAGGGCGGAAGATGATGAGCGTGGCCGAACTGGCGGCCTGCGACATACCTGTGCGCACCGAAACGGTGGAACACCGCATGCCCGACGGCTCGATCGCCCTGCGGGAAATCCCCTCGCCGGGGTGGATCGAACCCCATGCCGCGGGCAGCACGCCCATGTACCAGGCCTTCGCGGAAGCGCGCGAACTGACGGACGCCTGGTGCGCCCGGCTGGAAAACGCCGCCAGCTTCCCGCCCGTGGTCTTCAACATCACCGACGGAGAAGCGACCGACTGCGACGACGACGACCTGCGTGCGGCGGCCGAACGCATCCGTGCGCAGCGCACGGCCGACGGCCACGTGCTGCTGATCAACATCCATATAGCGGCCGACGAGCAGAACCGCACGATCTTTTTCCCCTCGGACAGCGAAGCCGACTACCCCAACCGCCATGCCCGGCTGCTCTACGACTGTTCGAGCCGCATGCCCGAGGTCTTCGAACCGATGATCCGCGAAGCCAAGGGGCCGGGCGCCATGCCGCCGTTCCGGGGCATGAGCTTCAACGCTTCGGCCGCCGAACTGGTGGCCATGCTCAACATCGGTTCGATCAGCGTAAAAACAGAATGACGATGACGCCCACCCTGCAACTCTTCACCCGGGCTTTGCTGACGCCCGACCTCTCGTTGCGTACGCTTGCCGGCGCCCAGGCCGAAACCGCGCCCAACGGACTGCCGCAACTCATGCGCACGACGCGTTTCGCCGAAGCCCGCATCCGCTGGCAAGGGCGCCGCTGGCTGCTTTCGATGCCGCTGACACCCTCGGCCCTGCCGGCCATCGAACGCACGGCGGTAGCCATCAAACGGCTCAACGCCCCGGCATTGACCGACTACCGGATTCTGCCGGGAGAACTCTGCTGGAAAGACCATGCGGGCATCGAACAACATTGCGACCTGGTGTTGCAGCATGTGCCTGAAGGCAAAGATTTCGACGAAGCGCTGCTCACCGAAGACCGCGGCCTGCTGCTGCAAGCGCTCGACACGCTCGAAAGGGAACTGGCGGAACTGGGAGTGGCCCACAACCGGCTGAAAGCCGAAAACCTGCGCTGGTGCGCCGGACGGCTGGTCGTTCTGCGCTACCACGATGCGCAGATCGGCGGCGACCGGCAAGCCGACGCGGCGGCGTTCGAGGCTTTGCGGCGACGCCTGGCTGCGACTCCCGGGCCGCAAGCTGCGAACGACGTCACGGCACCCTACAACCCGATACGGACTTTGGACGGACACCGCTGGACGAGCCATCTTTTCGAGGGGCTGATCTGCGTGGAGGACGAAACGGGCTTCGGCTACGTAGATGCTGACAACCGCCCCGCGATCGAGTCGCGATACCTCTGGGCCGACGACTTCCACGAAGGCCGCGCCGAAGTCGAAACCCCGACGGGCATGGGACTCATCGACCGCGAAGGCAACTATGTCATCCCGCCCGAATACGAAATCGTCGACTACAGACCGGCCGAAAGCATCGTCTATGTCCGCAAAGAAGGCCGCTGGGCGCTTTTCGACTACATGGGACGGCAATGTACGGAATTCGGAACGATAAATGAATGCAAAATATAAATCGACAAACAATATGGAAATCGAAAAAGTCAAAGTCTTGATCATCGGCAGCGGCCCGGCAGGATTCACTGCCGCCATCTATACAGCCCGAGCCAACCTGGCTCCGGTGCTCTACGAGGGCATCGAACCGGGCGGCCAGCTGACGACGACCACCGAAGTGGAGAACTTCCCGGGCTATCCCGAGGGAGTGGACGGCAACCAACTGATGGCCGACCTGCGCAAGCAGGCCCAACGCTTCGGCGCCGACATCCGCACGGGCGCAGTGACCGGAATCGACCTCTCGTCGCGGCCGTTCCATGCGGTGATCGACGGCACGAAAGAGATCGAAGCCGAAAGCGTCATCATCGCCACGGGAGCGACGGCCAAGTACCTGGGTCTCCCCTCCGAGACGAAGTACCGCGGGCAGGGCGTGAGCGCCTGCGCCACGTGCGACGGATTCTTCTACCGCAAGAAAGATGTGGCCGTGGTGGGCGGCGGCGACACGGCGTGCGAAGAAGCGACCTACCTGGCCTCGCTCTGCAACAAAGTCTACATGATCGTGCGCAAACCCTATCTGCGCGCTTCGAAAGCGATGCAGGAACGCGTATTCGCCACACCCAACATCGAAGTGCTCTTCGAACACAACACGGCCGAAGTGCTGGGCGACGAATCGGGCGTGACGGGTGCCCTGCTGCGCAAGAACGACGGCACGGAGACGAAGATCGACATCGCGGGCTTCTTCCTGGCGATCGGCCACCATCCGAACACGGAACTTTTCGCCGACCAACTGGAACTCGACGGCGAGGGCTACATCAAAGTAAAGGGCGGCACGTCGCAGACCAACATCGAAGGCGTCTTCGCGGCGGGCGACGTGAAGGACCCCCACTACCGGCAAGCGATCACGGCGGCCGGATCGGGCTGCGTGGCGGCGCTGGACTGCGAACGGTTCTTGCTGAAATAGGCCGCCGGCCGCACGACAAGAAAGCGGGCGATGCCCCATAAAATCGAAAAGGAATGAGTTTCTCGGTCACCATACTGGGTTCCTCGTCGGCCAAGCCGACCGCTGCGCGCCATCCGTCGGCGCAGGCGGTGAACGTTCACGAACAACACTACCTGGTCGACGCGGGCGAAGGAGTGCAGCAACAGATGATCCGCACGGGCATCAACCCGTTGAAGCTGCGGGCCGTGTTCATCTCGCACCTGCATGGAGACCATGTATACGGACTTTTTCCGCTGCTCTCGACCCTGGGTCTCTACGGCCGCCGCACGCCGCTGCCGATCTATGCGCCGGCGCCGTTCGGCGACATCCTGGCCTGCCATATGCGCTATTTCGACAGCGAACTGCCCTACGAAGCGGAGTGGCACGAAGTGCGGACGACGGAGCATGCGCTGCTGCTGGAAAACCGAACGCTGGAGGTGTGGAGCATCCCGCTGCGCCACCGCGTCCCGACCGCGGGATTTCTGTTCCGCGAGAAACGTCCGCCGCTGAACGTCGACAAGTTCAAGATCGTCAAATACGGTCTTTCGATCGCCCAGATCGCGGCAGCGAAACGGGGCGAAGACGTGACGCTCGACACGGGCGAGGTGCTGCCCAACGCCGAACTGACCTACCTGCCCTACCGCCCCCGGACCTACGCCTACCTTTCGGACACGGCCTACTCGGCCAAGGCGGCGGGGCTGGCCGCCGGGGCCGATCTGCTGTACCACGAGGCGACCTATGCGGCAGCCGAACGCAAAACAGCGCGGCAGCGGGGGCACTCGACGTCGGAAGATGCGGCCAAGGCGGCGCTGCAAGCCGGGGCCGGACGGCTGGCGATCGGCCACTACTCGTCGCGCTACAAGGATGAGCAGCTGCTGGTCGACGAAGCCCGCGCGCTCTTCCCCGAAACCTACCCTGCCGTCGAGGGGAGCACATTCACGATAGAAAAACAAAGATGACGAAAGCCGAAATCCAACTTGTGCGAGAACTGGCCGACAAACGGGGCCGCACGCAACACGGGCTGTTCGTGGCCGAGGGCGAAAAACTCATAGGCGAACTGCGGGCGTCGCAGCTGCATGTCCGCAAAATATTCGCGCTGGAGGGAGTTTTCGAGGGGCCGGAGGTGGAGACCGTCGCGCCGCGCGACATGGAGAGGCTCTCGCTGCTGAAAACGGCCAACAACTCGCTGGCGCTGGTGGAGATACCCCGCTACGACCTCGGCACGGCGCAGGCTGCCGACGCGCTGGTGCTGGCGCTGGACGAAGTGCAGAACCCGGGCAATCTGGGCACGATCGTCCGACTGGCCGACTGGTTCGGCATCGGCGACATCGTATGCTCCGAGGGAACGGCCGACTGCTTCAACCCCAAGGTGGTGCAGGCGACGATGGGCGCTATCCTGCGCGTAAGAGTACACTACACCGACCTGCCCCGCTACCTCGACGATGCGGCCCGGCGGGAAATCCCGGTCTACGGCACGTTCCTGGAGGGCGACAACCTCTATGACACGCCGCTGACGCCGCACGGAATCATCGTGATGGGCAACGAAGGGCGCGGCGTACGCCCCGAAACGGCCCGCACGGTGACCCGCAAACTCTACATTCCGCCCTACCCGGCCGACCGCCGCGGCTCGGAGTCGCTCAACGTGGCGATGGCGACGGGCATCGTATGTGCGGAATTCAGACGGCGGCGCTGAACGATTCCGCGGTAAAAAGGCCCCCATAAATTTGGCATTGCCCGCATGTTACGTTATCTTTGCAATAGATAAACATTCGATTATGTCCGAACAAAAACTCAAAATAGGCATCGCCCAAGGCGACCCGAACGGCATCGGCTGGGAAATCATCCTCAAGGCTTTCGCCGACACGCGCATGACCGAGTTGTGCACGCCGGTCGTCTACGGCTCGCCCGCAGCTGCCGAATACTACCGCAAGAGCCTCGCCGACGCAGAAGAACCGACGCTCAATCCGATCGTTTCGGCCCACGAGGCCCGACGCGGCAAGGTCAACCTGGTAGCCTGCGGCGAGGTGGAGCGGATCGAACCGGGCAAGGCGACGGCCGAAGCGGGACGTGCTGCGGTAGAAGCGCTGCGCCGCGCCGTGCAAGACCTCAAGGCCGGACAGCTCGACGCGCTGGTCACCGCACCGTTCGACAAGGAGACCGTACAAAGCGACGACTTCCGCTACACGGGCCACACGGAATATCTGGGGGCCGAACTGGAGGGCGAACCGCTGATGATCATGTGCAGCGACATCCTGCGCATCGGTCTGGTGACGAAGCACATCCCTGTGGCTGAAATCAGCCGCAGCATCACCAAAGAGAAGATCGTCCGCGATCTGGAGACGATGCGCCGCACGCTGATCGAAGACTTCGGCATCGTGGAACCCCGCATCGCCGTGATGGCGCTCAACCCCCATGCCGGCGACGGCGGGCTGCTGGGCCACGAGGAGGAGGAGATCATCAAACCGGCCATCGTCGAAGCCTATGCGAAAGGCATCCTGGCGTTCGGCCCCTTTGCGGCCGACGGACTCTTCGCAGGAGGAGGATACGCCCGCTACGACGGCATGCTGGCGATGTACCACGACCAGGGGCTGGCCCCTTTCAAGAGCCTTTCGCCCGACGGCGTGAACTTTACGGCGGGTCTCTCCTGCGTGCGCACCTCGCCCGACCACGGCACGGCGTTCGACATCGCCGGCCAGGACAAGGCCGACGCCCAGTCGATGCGCAACGCGATCTATGCGGCGATCGACATCGCGGAGCACCGCCGCGCCTGGGCCGAATGGTCGGCCGACCCGCTGCCCCATGCCGAACGCGAACGCAGCAACCGCGACGGCCACCGCAAGGAAGCCCCGGCCGACACCCCCAAGGAAGAATAACCCCGCACGGTCCGGCATTCGATTTCCGGGCTTGCAGGGTGGCGAAATCCGAAGAATATTTTTAACTTTGCACCATACAACCGGCAGCCGGAGGCGTATTCCGTCTCGTAATTGTGGAAGCGTCAAAGGCCCGAAAACCAATTCATAGCACCAAGATGATCAAAATCACTTTTCCCGACGGCTCCATCCGCGAGTTCGAAAAGGGAACCACACCCTACCGGATCGCGGAGAGCATCAGCCCTCGTTTAGCTGCCGACTCCCTGGCCGCTTCGGTAAACGGCGCGACGACCGACATGACGCGCCCGATCGAAGAAGACGCTTCGATCAAGTTCTACAAATGGGACGACGCCGAAGGCAAGCACGCCTTCTGGCACACCTCGTCGCACCTGCTGGCCGAAGCGCTCGAAGCGCTCTATCCGGGCATCAAGTTCGGCATCGGCCCGGCCATCGAAAACGGCTTCTACTACGACGTCGACAGCCCGACGCCCATCACCGAATCCGATCTGGAGAAGATCGAGCAGAAGATGCAGGAGCTGGCCCGCAACAAAGAAGAACTCGTCCGCCGCGAAGTGCCCAAGGCCGAAGCGCTGAAGAGCTTCACCGAAAAAGGCGACCCCTATAAAGTCGAGCTGATCTCCGATCTGGAGGACGGCACGATTTCGTTCTACACCAACGGCTCGTTCACTGATCTGTGCCGCGGCCCCCACATCCCCAACACGGGCTACATCAAGGCGATCAAGCTGACCTCGGTAGCCGGAGCCTACTGGCGCGGCAACGAGAAGAACAAGATGTTGACCCGCATCTACGGCATCGCGTTCCCCAAGAAATCGATGCTCGACGAATACCTCGCCATGATGGAGGAGGCCAAGAAGCGCGACCACCGCAAGCTGGGCAAAGACCTCGAACTCTTCACCTTCTCGCAGCGCGTGGGTCAGGGTTTGCCGCTGTGGCTGCCCAAAGGCGCCGCCCTGCGCGACCGGCTGGAACAGTTCCTGCGCGGCGTGCAGAAAGAGTACGGCTACCAGCAGGTCATCACCCCGCATATCGGCAACAAGGAACTCTACGTGACCTCGGGCCACTACGCCAAATACGGCAAGGACTCGTTCCAGCCGATCCACACTCCGATCGAGGGCGAAGAATACCTGCTCAAACCGATGAACTGCCCGCACCACTGCGAAATCTACCGTTCGAAACCGCGCTCCTACAAAGAGCTGCCGGTGCGTCTGGCCGAATTCGGCACGGTCTACCGCTACGAACAGTCGGGCGAGCTGCACGGACTGACGCGCGTACGCGGATTCACGCAGGACGACGCCCACCTTTTCGTGCGGCCGGATCAGCTGCTCGAAGAATTCGAACGCGTGATCGACATCGTGCTCTACATCTTCAAAACGCTGAAGTTCGACGACTATACGGCACAGATTTCGCTGCGCGATCCCAACAACACCGAGAAGTACATCGGCTCGGACGAAAACTGGGAAAAAGCCGAATCGGCGATCATGCAGGCGGCCAAGGAGAAAGGGCTGAACACCGTGGTAGAATACGGCGAAGCCGCATTCTACGGCCCGAAGCTGGACTTCATGGTCAAGGATGCCATCGGCCGCAAATGGCAGCTGGGCACCATCCAGGTGGACTACAACCTGCCGGAGCGCTTCGATCTGACCTACAAGGGCGCCGACGACAAGCTGCACCGCCCGATCATGATCCACCGCGCGCCGTTCGGCTCGATGGAACGTTTCGTGGCCGTGCTGCTGGAGCACACGGGAGGCAAATTCCCGCTGTGGCTCTCGCCCGACCAGGCGGTAGTGCTGCCCATTTCGGAGAAGTTCAACGACTATGCGCAGAAAGTGGTCGACTACCTGAACGCCAACGACATCCGTGCGCAGATCGACGACCGCAACGAGAAGATCGGCCGCAAGATCCGCGACAACGAACTGAAACGCATCCCCTACCTGCTGATCGTGGGCGAAAAGGAGGAGGCCGAAGGGCTGGTTTCCGTCCGCGCGCAAGGCGAGGGCGACCAGGGGCAGATGCCGCTGGAAGCGTTCCGCGACCGCATCGCAGGACAGGTGAAGGCCGAAACCGAAGCCAACAAAATGAAAAAAGAGTAAATCCGACTGCGGCGCAGGCCGCATGTCAAACAAGCACATTCGTACCATTAACTAATACATTACAACTATCGCAGCACCGAAACCGTTCCCGCCGAGGCCGTTCAACCCCGGGAACAACCGGCCGAAACCGGCAGCCGGCAACCGCATCGCCGGGCGCAGACCGCCCGTCAAAGAGAATCCCCACCGCATCAACTCGGAGATTACCGCTCCCGAAGTGCGCGTGGTGGGCGAAAACATCGAGCAGCCGCAGGTTCTGTCGATCCGCGAGGCCTTGCGCCTGGCCGACGACATGGAGCTGGACTTGATCGAAATCTCGCCCAAAGCCGATCCTCCCGTCTGCCGCATCGCCGACTATCAGAAGTTCCTCTACCAGCAGAAGAAAAAAGCCAAGGAACTGAAAGCCAATCAGGTAAAAGTCACAATCAAGGAGATCCGCTTCGGCCCCCAGACCGACGACCACGACTATAACTTCAAGCTCAAGCATGCGGAAAACTTCCTCAAGGAGGGCGCGAAGGTCAAGGCCTACGTCTTCTTCCGCGGCCGCTCGATCGTCTTCAAGGAGCAGGGCGAAATTCTGCTCTTGCGCTTCGCCACCGATCTGGAGGAAATCGCCAAGGTGGAAATGATGCCCAAGCTCGACGGCAAGAAGATGAACATGATGCTTGCGCCCAAAGGCAAAAAATAGGGCCGCAAGCCGAAAAAACCAACCGACCGCCAGGACAACCTAACAGGATTGTTCTGGCGGCGTTTTTCGGGAGCGGATCGACGGCCTATGGGGGCATACGATGAATTTATCCCGATTTTCACTACCTTTGCACCGCAAGATGACCGACACGGGCAACATATTCGACATCCGATCCGACGAACAATTCGAGCGGGCGGCGCTGGAATTGTTCCGCCGCCAGGCGGTCGAATGTCCGCCCTACCGCGAATACTTGTCGCTCATCGGCGTGAAGGCCGAGCAGGTAGACGACATCCGAAAGATTCCCTATCTGCCGATCGAGCTTTTCAAGACGCACGACGTCTACTGCGGCGACTGCGAGCCGGAAGCCGTCTTCACGTCGAGCGCCACAACGGGAATGACCCCCTCGCGCCACCCGATGCGCTCGCTGGCGCTCTACGAGGAGGCGTTCCGGGCTTCGTTCCGCACGTTCTACGGCGATCCGGCCGGCTGGAGCCTCTATGCGCTGCTGCCCAACTACCTGCGGCGCAAAGGATCGTCGCTGGTCTACATGGCCGACCGCCTGATCGGCGACTGCGGCTCGGGGGGCTTCTATCTGGACGAGCACGAAGCCCTGCTGCGCGACATGGCCGCCGACCCGAAGCCGAAAATCCTCCTGGGCGTGAGCTACGCGCTATGGGAGCTTGCGGAAAAACATGCGCCGAAACTGCACGACACGATAATCATGGAGACGGGCGGCATGAAAGGCTACCGCGAAGAACTGCCCAAGGACGAATTCCATGCGA
Organism: Alistipes sp.; assembly: GCA_029068505.1. Classification (GTDB taxonomy): domain Bacteria; phylum Bacteroidota; class Bacteroidia; order Bacteroidales; family Rikenellaceae; genus Alistipes. The sequence continues at coordinate 3,668 of JAIECN010000086.1, read as the reverse complement.
TACTTTGCCGGGCATTCGGCGTCGACGAGATACACTCCGAATACGGCATGGCGGAACTTACCTCGCAGGCCTACTCCGCAGGCAACAACCGGTTCCGCTGCCCGGCCTGGATGCGCGTCACGGCGCGCGACATCAACGATCCGTTCGACCTGCTGCCGGCCGGCGCACGCGGAGGCATGAACATCGCCGACCTGGCCAACCGCTGGTCGTGCGCGTTCATCGAGACGCAGGACGCGGGCCGCGTATTCGCCGACGGCTCGTTCGAAATCGAAGGCCGCATCGACCGTGCCGAAATCCGGGGCTGCAACCTCTTAGTACAATGAACCGATGAAAACCGTAGCATTCGTTCCCATTCGGCTGAACAGCCAGCGCGTCGAAGGCAAGAACCTGCGACTATTGGGCGGCGAACCTCTGCTGTGCCACATACTCCGGGCCTTGCTCCGGACCCCCGGCATCGACGAGACCTATGTCTTTTGCAGCGACGAACGTATCCGGCCCCTGCTGCCGGACGGAGTGCGTTTCCTGCGCCGCAGCGAAGAACTGAACCGCGACACGACGCTGGGCCGCGAAATCTACGACGCATTCACCTCCGAAGTGGAAGCCGACCTCTATGTACTGGCGCACGCGACCTCGCCGTTCATCCGTCCGGAAACGATCGGCGCAGCCCTCGAAAAAATCCGCTCGGGCGAGTACGACTCGGCGTTCAGCGCGGAGAAAATACAGACGTTCGCCTGGTACGAAGGCCGCCCGCTCAACTATTCGCTCGACAACATCCCCCGCACGCAGACCATCGAACCGGTCTACATCGAGACGAGCGCCTTTTTCATCTTCCCGCGCACGCTGTGGCGCGACCGGCACCGCCGCATAGGCGACCGGCCCTACATGGCTATCGTCGACCGCATCGAGGGGATGGACATCGACTATCCGGAGGATTTCGCCATGGCCGAAGCGATCGCCGCGGCCCGCGGAATGCACCGGTAACCGAGATCGGGAATCGCGCAAAAACACAAAAAAAAGAGTTGCTGTTTCGCAGCAACTCTTTTCTTTAGTTGATATTCCGTCGATCCGGCTCTCTGTCGGGCGAAGCGGCATCCATATCGATCTGCAACTTCACCATGTTGATCGCAGCGGCGGCGGCTTCGTCGCCCTTGTTGCCCAGACGCCCGCCGCAGCGGTCGAGCGCCTGCTGCATGTCCTCGACCGTCAAGACGCCGAACGCGATGGGAATGTTCCACTGCAACTGCAACTGCGTGATACCCTGGGTCACCCCCTGGCATACGTAATCGAAATGCGGCGTATCGCCCCGAACGACGCAGCCCAGAGCGATCACGGCGTCGACATCGGTATACTCGGCGAAGAACTGCGCACCGAGCGCCAACTCGAAAGTGCCGGGCACATACTTGATCTGGATGTTCAGATCGGAGCAACCGGCGGCACGCAGGGTGCGCACGGCGCCCTCCAGCAAGGCTTCCGTCACCTCGCGGTTCCACTCGGCCACGACGATGCCGAAACTCATATCGGCCGCCGACGGCAGCGGAGCGTCGAACCTCGAAAGATTATGATTGCGGGTTGCCATCGCCGACCGATCAGTTTGCGCCGCCCAACAACTTCTCGGCCTCGCGGGCTTCCATCGACATGGGATAGGAAGCCAGCAGCCGCTCCAACAAAGCCGCAGCCTGGGCCGCATTGCCCGACGCCTGCTCGGCAAGGGCCGCCTTGCGCAGATACATGGGGGCGGTCAAATTGTTGTCGGAAGCCTTCACGGCCTTGGAGTAGAATTGCACGGCCTTGGCGTAATCCTGCTGCTCGACGGCCACATCGCCCTGCAAACCGAAGTTCTGGGCATTGATGATCGCCCCGGGAATGCCCGACACGGGCGAGAACTTGGCCAGATAGGCTGCGGCATTCTCCAGGTCGCCCATGCGCAGGTAGCAGATGCCGGCATAATGCTTGGCAAGGTTGCCCGAGGGCGTGCCGCCGAACTGCTCGACGACCTCCAGGAATCCGGCCCCGTTGGCATCGCCCAGCAACGCCAGCTCGTAATCGGGCGTCTCGGCTTCGAAACGGCTCTGCGCCTGCGCGATCATCGCGGCGGCCTTCTCGGCCCGCGGAGCGACGATCATCGCCCGATAGCCATAGATCAGCGCGGCGAGAAGGAACAATGCCAGGATCACGTAGGACATCATGCGGCCGTTCCGCTCCAGAAACAACTCGGTTTTGTTCATTGCTTGGCCGAGAGATTCCTGCCCGGCTGCTTGCTGATTTGCCATATCGATAATGTGTTTAATTAAAATTCGTAAAATACAACGCAGACAGCGCGACCCGCCCCTTGCCGAAGAAACCGTCCGTCTCCGCCGGGGCGCCGTCTGTCCGGGTGCCGGCCGCATCCGGCCGATCGTCGCAAAGATACAAAACTATTCACAATGTACAATGCCGTATCGGGGATTTTTTGTAACTTCGCACCGCGAAACATCGCATCCGCCCATGCGTCTGAAAAAACTATCGTTGCTCAATTTCAAAAACATCGCCCGCCAGGACCTGACGCTCTGTCCGGGCGTGAACTGTCTGGTGGGCGACAACGGCACGGGCAAGACCAACGTCGTCGACGCAGTGTACTATCTTTCGATGTGCAAGTCGTCGCTTCCTATGACCGACACGCAGAGCATCCTCCACGGCGAAGAGTTCTTCATGATCGAAGGACAATATGTTTCGGACGCGGAGAAAAACGAACGCATCGTCTGCTCTTTCTCGCGCAAGGCCGGGAAGGTGCTCAAACGCAACGGCAAGGAATACGACCGGCTGGCCGACCACGTGGGGCTGGTGCCCGCGGTGATCGTCTCGCCGGCGGACAGCGCGCTGATCAGCGACTCGGCCGACGAACGGCGCCGCTACCTGAACGCCTGCCTTGCGCAGCTCGACCGCGTGTACCTCGGCGCCGTGATGCGCTACAATGCTGTGCTGGGCGAACGCAACCGGCTGCTAAAGATGCGGCCCGACGAGACGATGCTCTCGATCTACGACCGCCAGCTCGTCGAACACGGCACGAAAATCCATGCCGCACGGCAGGCGTTCGTCGAACGGCTGCAACCGGTCGTAGCGGAGTACTATCGCGCCCTCTCGGGCGACCGCGAGCAGGTGGAGCTGCACTACAAGTCGGAGTTGAACGAACGGAGTTTCGAGGAGGTGCTGCTGGCCGCCCGGCAGAAAGACCTGGCGAACGAATTCACGACCTCGGGCATCCATCGCGACGACCTGACGCTGCGGATCGGCGGCTACCCGCTGCGCAAATACGGCTCGCAGGGGCAGCAGAAATCGTTTTTGATTGCACTGAAGTTGGCGCAATATGCCATCGTGGCGGAAGCATGCGGCGAAAAACCGCTGCTGCTGCTGGACGACCTGTTCGACAAGCTCGACGCCGGGCGCGTAGAGCAACTGATCCGCCTGGTAGCCGACGACACGTTCGGGCAAATCTTCATCACCGACTGCAATCCCACGCGGCTGAAATCGATCCTCGACAAGGCCGGAGGCGAATACGCGCTGTTTCGGGTCGAAGCCGGCGAAGTGTATCCGGCCAACGACACGGCGAACGCAAAAAACACGGAACCAGATAAATCCGACAAACCGAACGGATCCGACAATCCGGACTCACCCTCTCGAACCCGCTAAAT
>JAIECN010000085.1 GCA_029068505.1 Alistipes sp. | reverse complement strand
TCGCAGTCGTGGCCAGGCGGGCGTACTTTCTCGGCATACGTGGATTACGATTCATCGTTGTTGGTCACCGAGGTCGAGGGCGACCTCATTCCGCAGATCGTCGACAAGTTGGTGACCGACATTTTCATGGCTTCGGCTTCCAATTGGTAATGCGTGCATCTATGGAGTTGAAATCTTGTTTTTCTTCGCCCGAAGCGGCCGCGCAGCTTTCCGACCAGGAGTTGGAGGCCGTGATCGCCCGTTACCGGTGGTTCGTGCCGGCGCGCGTCGTGCGGCGGATGCGGACAGGGAAAGCCGATCCGCAGCTTGCGCTCATGGCCCCGTGGCGTGCGCAGAGCAGCCTGCTTCAGCTGCCGGTCGACGCGGCTGCGTTGGCAAGGACTCCCGGTGCGTCGCAGCAAGCCGGGTGTTCCGAACCGGATAATGCGGGGGCGTCTTCGCAGCCGGATGCCGAATCTCTTCAGTCGGAGGATGCGCGGATGCCGTCGGATCGTGCCGATGAGTTGATCGACCGCTTTCTTTGCGAAAAGGACCTGCGCATCGTGGCCCAGGAGGGCGAACCCGAGTGCGAGGTGCGCACCCGTCCCGAGCTGGACGACGACGAGGTGGTGGTCTCCGAGCAGTTGGCTTCCATCTATCTGGCCCAGGGGTTGACCGAGCAGGCCGCGGCTATTTATCGTAAATTAAGTTTGCTAAATCCCGAAAAAAGTATTTACTTTGCCGAACTTATTCGGCGGATAGAAAACAATAATTAAAATTCAACGTATATGTTATACACGATTTGCATTGTTCTGATTCTCCTTGCGAGCATCTTGGTGATCCTCGCCGTGCTGGTTCAGAATCCCAAGAGCGGCATGGCCGCCAATTTCGGCGCGTCGAACCAGGTGATGGGCGTGCGCGAGACGACCAACTTCCTGGAGAAGTTCACTTGGACGATGGCTGCGACCATCGTGGTGTTGAGCCTCGTCGCTACGCTGGCTATGGACAAGGGCCGCGTCGCAGAGAGCAACCTGGAGATCTCCAAGGATGCCAAGGCGTTGCAGGAGCATGTCATCGATTCCGAGCTGCCCGCCATGCCGCAGGCCGGTCTGCCCGCCGAGGAGGCGCAGGCTGCCGACGCCGAGTAGGCCCGATTCTGATCGAACGATAAAAAGCCGTGGCAAAAACCACGGCTTTTATTTTTTTTGTGCAGACCCGATCGAGAGCGTAAACGGTGCCCTGGCTTCGAAGCGGCCGGGGAACCGGAATACTTCGGGCGATGGATCGGAACGGCCTTGTCGTATGTTGTCGGTCGAACTGCAGGTGCTCGTGCGGCCGAATCTTTCGGCGGATGCCGGTTGTTACAATTCTTTGAGCGCCAGCCGCACCAGTTCTTCCGTCGTGGCGTCCGGCGACGTGCGCAGTACGGCGCGCACCGCTTTTTCGGCCGCAGCCTTGCCGAAGCCCAGCATTGTGAGCGCCGCCAGCGCTTCGTCGGCCCGGGAGTCGCCCGCGGCCGCCGCGCCTTCGGCTTCCAGCCCTGTCAGTTTGCCGCTCAGTTCGACGATGATCTTCTGGGCCGTCTTCAGTCCCAGCCCCTTCACGTTCTTCAGCAGTACCGCGTTGCCCGCCGAGATGATCCCTTGCAGTTCGCCCGGCGAGTAGGTCGACAGAATCGTGCGGGCCGTGTTGCCGCCTACGCCCGAGACGCCCAGCAGCAGCCGGAAAAGTTCGCGTTCGGCCCGCGTGGCGAATCCGTAGAGCAGTTGTGCGTCTTCGCGTACGATATGGTGTACGAACAGCTTCGTGCGGTCGGCATGTTCGATGGCCGCATAGGTTTCGAGCGATATGTTGACATAGTAGCCCACGCCTCCCGCGTCGAGCACCGCATAGGTCGGAGTCAGTTCGGCTACGGCGCCGCTGATATATTCGTACATGCGTGTAAAATTTGAGGTATGACGGGCAAAAATAAAGATTTTTTCTTACCTTTGCGTTTCAAGCAGAGAATAATTCACTAAAAACAGAAAAACCGATATGAAAAAATTGCTTTTCATGGCTGGAGTCGTTGCCGCAGCGTTGACGGCTTGCGGGACGCAGGAGCAGAGCGCAGCACCCGCCCAGGAAGACCCCGCCGGCCGGATCGGCGCAAGCGATATCGCTTATGTGCAGGTCGAGGCGGTGTTGGCCGAGAGCGACCTCTACAAGAACGAGGGCGTGGCGCTTCAGGAGAAGACGCAGAAGGCCCAGAACAGTTGGGCGCAGCGCGAGAAGAACCTCCAGGCCGAGGCTGCCAAGTTGCAGGAGAAGTACCAGAAAGGGCTGATCACCACCAACGACGCCCAGGCTCAGCAGGAGAGCATCCAGAAGCGCGTGGTCGCTTACCAGAATTCGGCCCAGAAAGAGGCCCAGACCCTCGACGAGGAGAATTTCGTCTTCACCAACCGGGCGCAGGATCTGTTGCAGCGGGCCGTCGAGGCGATCAACGCCGACGGCAAGTACAAGTTGATCATCAACGCTTCCGCCTTGATCGATGCAGACACGACGCTCAACATCACGCCCGCCGTGCTGGCCAAGGTCAACGAGTTGTACGCCGCCGACAAGAAGGAGAAGAAATAGCCGTTCCCGCCGGCCGGCCCGGTTTTCGTCCGGATGTCCGGGTCTGCGGGGTTCCGCATAGATAGGCGCGTTGTCGGAGGACGGCGCGCTTTTTTGTTGCCGGGCAGAAAGTTGGAGATCGACGTCTTTTTTTATATCTTTGCCGCATCATGGGTTTCATTCCGTTCACATTCATCGATCTGATCGATATCGTGTCGGTGGCCGCGATCATGTATTGGATCTACCGCATGACCAAGGGCACCAATGCGCCTTACATCCTGTCGGGGATCATTGCCATCTACTTGTTGTGGGTGGTCGTGCGGACGCTCAACATGGAGCTGCTCTCGACCATCCTCGGGCAGCTGATTTCCGTGGGCGCCATCGCGCTGATCATCGTCTTCCAGCCCGAGTTGCGGCGTTTCTTGCAGATGATCGGCATGCGCAGCAAGCATTTCAACTTCATCACCCGCATCTTTTCTTCGGCCGAGGACAAGGCCCAGACCGACGTGACCCCCATCGTCGTGGCTTGCCGCGAGATGGCCGCCGTCAAGACCGGCGCTTTGATCGTCATCGGTCTTCGCAGCGACTTGACTTTGATCGCCGAGGGCGGCATCGCCGTCGACGCCAAGGTGTCGACCGCTTTGTTGCAGAATATCTTTTTCAAGAACGCTCCGTTGCACGACGGCGCCGTCTTGATCGAGGGCGACCGCGTCGTCGCCGCCAAGTGCATCCTGCCCGTGACGCAGAGCGACGTTCCCAAGTCCTACGGCACGCGGCATCGCGCGGCCATCGGCATGAGCGAGATTTCGGATGCCGTCATCGTCGTGGTCTCCGAGGAGACCGGCGGCATCTCCGTGGCCCAGGGCGGGCAGCTGAAGCGGGATATCGAGCCGGCCAGGTTGCAGCAGACCTTGCAGCGTTACCTCGCGCCCGCGCCGCGCCGCCGGGCGAAAAGGGAGTCCGCCGAGTAGGGGCCGGAGGTGCGGCCGGCATCTATTTTTCGCGGAGCATGGCGGTATAATCCGATTGTTTTTGTAAATTCGCACGTTTCTATGCCGAGAATTCTTTTCATACTCTTGTGCGCGGCGTTCGTCTGCGGTACCGGTTGCGCCGACCAGGAGGACGTGCACGGCAAGCAGCGCACCAACATCGTCAATTTTCTGGAGCGTTCGCACCAGCCGCGGTTGATTTCCGAGGAGGCCTACGAGGAGGGCAGCCGGCTGCCGTTCTATACCACCCTCGGCGATGCCGTGTTCCGGTATATCGACGTCGAGCAGTATTTCGATCCCGACCGGGAGAACTGGCCCGAGGTGACCGACCGTTCTTGGGTCACGGTCACCTTCACCGCCTATGTCTTCCGCAATGCCGCTATCGTCGGCGTGCCCGACGGCGGGGTCACGGAGAGCAATTTTTCGAGCGTCACGCAGCCTTTCTTCTCCAATGATCCGGCTTTCGAGCCTTACTTGCATATGGCCGGACTCACGCCCGGCGTGTGGCGGTTCGAGCCGTCGACTTTCGACATGCGCAATCCCGGCATAATAAAAGGTTTGCATCTTGCGTTATTGGGGTGTCGCCAGGGCGACCGGGTCGAGGCTTACATGACTTACAACATGGCCTACGGGGATAAAACCTATATGTATGCCATTCCCCAGGAGACGCCCATAGCGATTTTTTTCAGCGTGGACAAAGTTGAGTAAATACAGCGAATATGATGATACACGGCAATAGGGTTTTCCGTTTCGCATGCGCCGCAGCCATGATCTGGGCGGTCGCCTGCGCCAAGGAGCAGAGCGAGTCGTACGACCGCTTCGAGGATCTGTCGCTCGAAGCGTGGATCAAGCAGCACGAACCGTTGCTGCTCGAAAACAAGCAGGAGTTCGGCAGCGCAAGTTATTACATCGACGTGTTGGATGCCGGCGATCCCGAGGCGGCGCCCGTCAACGATACGGTGTGTTGGGTGAAGTTCGATTTTTCGGGCCGTGACCTGGGCCACCGCATCGTGCTGACCCGGCGTGCGTCCGAGGCCATGCTCGCCGGAACGTTCACCAAGTATACCCATTATGTGCCGTATTACCGTTATTGCGGCACCGAGAACGCCAGCCTGCCCGAGGCTACTTACCTGGCCATGCGCAATGTCCAGACGCTCGGCGAGGCTTATTTCGAGAAGTATAAGGGCGACCCCGAGCGGCGTCTCGTTTCGCGCGAGGTGTTGTTGCGCAAGGGGGCCAAGGTCGTGTTGTATTGTCCTTCGCGCGTGAGCGGCGACATTTCGGGCACCGGCGGTTACGAGGGCCAGTATTCGTTGGAGTCGGGCAAGCCCGTGCGCATCGAGATGACGATCTGCGATACGGTCAAGAATCCTCTGGCCGCCGAGGGCGCGGAGGTCGACGGCTTCTGCCAGGACGTGCGCAACGGCGGGTTGCGCATCTACAGTTCGGATGAGGACGCGGCCGACGGACGCATCTCGTTGCCGGACGATCCCGCGGCTGCCGACCATCCCTATAACGTGCCGGAGCGGTGGACGAGCGTTTGCGACTCCGTGCCCCAGCTCTACGCCGATTACCGTTACAAGCCCCAGGAGCGGTTCGAGTATCCCGAGCCTTATGCCGTCGGCATCGCTCCCTACGTGGCCGGGTCGTCGATGGCGGAGATCGACCGGCGGATCGCCGATACGCTTCTTTACCGTTTCCATGGCGGCGACGCTTCGGCCGTTCCCGACGTGCGGACGCTCGATGCCGATTCGGTGGGGTTGAGCGGCAAGGCCAAAATATGGTACATCGGCCGCTTCCTCGACGGTTTCATCTTCGACACCAACATCGACGAGGTGAAGAAGATCATCTACGGCGAGGTCAAGAAGGAGGGCAGCGCTTTAGAATATACGCCCGAGTCGGGCGGTGCCGTGCAGTCGTGGTATTACACGGTTCCCCGCCTCAAGTTCGGGCAGTGGGCCGCGGTCGTCTCCGTTTCGACCCATGCCTATGGCGCCCAGGGCAAGCAGGGGAGCACCGAGACCACGGTTTCTTCCACTTCCAACGGTTATGCCCAGCAGAGTTACTACGATTACCTCAATTATCTGAACTACGCCAACAGCTATTACGGCAGCAGCTATGGCGGGTATTACGGCGATTATTACGGCGGATACATGGGCGGCTATTACAACCCCTATTACAGCGGCTACATGCCCGATTATGGCGATACCG
>JAIECN010000084.1 GCA_029068505.1 Alistipes sp. | reverse complement strand
GTGCCGGGGCTGGTCGAGACCTCGACCAACCTGGCGTCGGTGAAGTTCGAGCAGGGGCGTATCGTCGTCACTTCGTCGCAGCGTTCGTCGGTCGAAAGCGCCAAGACCTACGTCATGCAGATGGTCGAGTCGGTCTTCGCGTTGGCCGGTGCCGACGTCACCCATTCCGACGGTTATCCGGGGTGGGCGCCCGATCCGAATTCCCGCCTGCTGGAGGTTACGGCCTCGGCCTACCGGCGTCTGTTCGATGCCCAGCCCAAGGTGCGGGCGATCCATGCCGGGCTGGAGTGCGGGTTGTTCCTCGAAAAATATCCCGATCTGGAGATGGTGTCGTTCGGCCCGACCTTGCGCGGCGTCCATTCGCCCGATGAGCGGCTCGAAATCGCTACCGTGCCCAAGTTCTGGGAGTTGCTCAAGGAGGTGTTGCGGACGTTGTAGCCGCTGCAACCCCAACAAAAAAGGAAGTCGTTTTGCGACTTCCTTTTTTGTTGGTTTCCAGTGCCGAAAACGTCTCGCCGCGGCTTACGCCGTGTGCATGGACGTTCGGTGAGAGCGGATGCGTCCGGCTAAATCCGGTTACATCCGTTCCGGCACTTCGATGCCCAGCAACTCCATGCCGCTGCGGATCACGCGGGCCACCTGGGCGGCCAGTTGCAGACGCAGGCGGCGCACCTCGGCGTTCTCCTCCTTGAGGATCGAATGGTCGTGATAGTAGCCGTTGAACTGCTTGGCCAGCTCGTAGACATAGGCTCCGATGATCGAGGGGGCGAAGTTGTCGCCGGCGGACCGGACCGCAGCGGGGTATTCCGAGAGCGTTTTTATCAGGTCGATTTCTTCGGGCAGGAGCAGCTGTCCGGTCTCGGCGGCATGCTGGCAGTCCTCGGTCGCGCTACGTTCAGGCCGAGCCGAGTTTCCGGGCTGTGCGGGTTCGGTTGTGGCGAAAGGCAGAGCCATGTCGATGCCGGCTTCGGCGGCCTTGCGCAACACCGATCGGATACGAGCGTGGGTATACTGGATGAAAGGCCCCGTGTTGCCGTTGAAGTCGATCGATTCGCGCGGGTCGAAAAGCATCGTCTTTTTAGGGTCTACCTTGAGAATGAAGTACTTGAGCGCTCCGAGGCCTACCATCGTCGACACGGCGTCGGCTTCTTCGGCCGTGCAGCCCTCCAATTTGCCCAGCTCGGCGGACATTTCGCGGGCCGTCGTCACCATGTCGGCGATCAGATCGTCGGCGTCGACCACCGTGCCTTCGCGCGACTTCATCTTGCCCTCGGGCAGCTCCACCATGCCGTAGGAGAGGTGGGTGATGTGGTCGCTCCAGTCGGCGTAACCCAGTTTCTTGAGCACGAGTTTGAGCACCTGGAAATGGTAGTTCTGTTCGTTGCCGACCACATAGATCATGTCGTCGAGTTTGTTGTCCTCGAAGCGGCGGAATGCGGTGCCGAGGTCTTGGGTCATGTATACCGACGTGCCGTCGCCGCGCAGCAGGAGTTTTTCATCCAGTCCGTCGCCCGTCAGATCGATCCACACCGAGTTGTCGTCGCGGCGGTAGAAGACGCCTTTTTTCAGCCCTTCCTCGACCAGCGACTTGCCCAGCAGGTAGGTCTGCGACTCATAGTACACCTTGTCGAAATCGACGCCCAGTGCCTTGTAGGTCACGTCGAAACCTTCGTAAACCCAGCCGTTCATGGTCTCCCACAACGAATAGACTTCGGGGTCTTTGGCCTCCCATTTGCGCAGCATTTCCTGGGCCTGGAGCATGATGGGGGCGTTCTTCTTGGCTTCCTCTTCGCTTTGGCCCTGGGCCGTCAGCTCCTTGATCTGGGCTTTGTAGTGTTTGTCGAATTCTACATAGTATTTGCCCACGAGGTGGTCGCCCTTCATGCCTGACGAGGCGGGCGTCTCGCCGTTGCCGTAGAGTTTCCAGGCCAGCATCGACTTGCAGATGTGGATGCCGCGGTCGTTGACCAGGTTGGCCTTGATGACGTTATGGCCGTTCGCCGCCAGAATCTGCGCCACGGAGTAGCCCAGCAGGTTGTTGCGGATGTGGCCCAGATGCAGGGGCTTGTTGGTGTTGGGCGATGAGTATTCGATCATCACCGTGCGGCCCGTGGGCGCAGCCTGCCCGAACGATGCGTCGGCGGCGACTTCGGCGAACCGTGCGGCCCAGAACGAACCGTCGAGCGAAAGGTTCAGAAAGCCTTTGATGACATTGAACGACTTGATTTCCGGCACGTTGTCCGTCATATAGGTGCCTATTTCGGTCGCCGTGGCTTCGGGCGATTTGCGGCTTCGTCGCAGCAGCGGGAACGTCACGAGCGTATAGTCGCCCTCGAATTCCTTGCGGGTCTTCTGAATTTGCAGTTCCTCGCCCTCCAGCGGCCCGTAGAGCGCTTCTGCCGCCTGGCGGACGGCTTCCGAAATAAAGGTTTCGATGTTCATGTCCGTAAGATGAATTTAGCGCACAAATTTAGCGTTTTATTGCCAAATAACAACTACCTTTGCAACCAAATTCGACCTTCCGTATGAAGATAGCCGACATAGACTTGGGCGACCGGCCGCTGCTGCTGGCGCCGATGGAAGACGTGACCGACCCTTCGTTCCGCTATATGTGCAAGCGGTTCGGGGCCGACATGGTATACACGGAATTCATCTCGTCGGACGGGCTGATCCGCGATGCGGCCAAGTCGCTCAAGAAACTGGAGATTGACGAGGCGGAGCGTCCGGTGGGCATTCAGATCTACGGCCACCTGATCGAACCGATGGTCGAGGCGGCCCGCATGGCCGAAGCAGCGAATCCGGATGTGATCGACATCAACTTCGGGTGCCCGGTGAAGAAGATCGCGGGCCGCGGCGCCGGGTCGGGGATGATGCGCGACGTGCCGACGATGGTCGAAATGACGCGCCGCATCGTGCAGGCGGTGCGCAAGCCGGTGACGGTCAAAACCCGTCTGGGCTGGGACGACGAACATAAGAACATTGAAGAAATAGCGTTGCGGTTGCAGGACGTAGGCATTGCGGCGCTGACGATCCATGGCCGTACGCGGGCGCAGATGTACCGCGGCGAAGCGGACTGGACGCTGATAGGCAAGGTGAAGAACAACCCGCAGATACGCATCCCGATCATCGGCAACGGCGATGTGGATTCCGGCCCCCGGGCGGCCGAGATGTTCGACCGCTACGGCGTGGACGGCGTGATGATAGGCCGTGCGACCTACGGCCGGCCGTGGATATTCCGCGAAGCGAGACACTATCTCGCCACAGGCGAGGTGCTGCCGCAACCGTCGGTGACGGAACGGGTGGCGATAGCGAAAGAACACCTGCGCAAATCGCTTGAAATCAAAGGAGAACACGTAGGCATACTTGAAATGCGGCGCCATCTGACCAACTATTTCAAGGGGCTGCCCAACTTCAAAGAGACGCGGCTGAAGCTGGTAACTTCGCTCGACATCGACGAACTTTTCGCCACGCTCGACATGATCGCCGACCGCTGGGGCGATTTCGACGCCAGCAACGCGGTGCCGGCACCGCTGTCGCACAACTTGTAATGGGGCGGAGTGCGGATATCCGACCGCCCAGGCCTTTTGAACTGCGACGCCGTGCTGGAAAAACTGCTGGAAACGATAAAAGGAGCCTCTTGAAAGGCTCCTTTTCGATATGCAGTCGCAAGGCGGCTACTTCAGCACCCGTTCCACATACTCGCGGTAGTCTTTGACCACGGGTTCGTAGGTCTCGTCCTTGAAGAGGGGCGATGAAATCAAGAAATCGGCCGTGGCGCGGTTGATGGCCGTCGGCACGTTGTAGAGCGAGGCGAGACGCAGCAGGGCCTTGACGTCGACGTCGTGGGGCTGTGCGGCCATCGGGTCGCAGAAGAAGATCAGCGCGCTGATCTTGCCCGAGACGATGAGCGATCCCAACTGCTGGTCGCCGCCCAGCGGGCCGGACTTCAAAAGCGTGATAGCCAGATCGTCGACGTTGCAATCTTCGATGGTGTGGTCTTTCAGCGTTTTTTCCACCATCTTACCCGTCGTGCCGGTGCACACCAGCGGATGCGTCGCCAGCATCGAGCAGTTCCAGTCGACCCACTCGGCCAAGTCGTGTTTCATGTTGTCGTGCGCTACGAGCGCTACCATTTTCTTCTTGTCCATAGTTTCACATCTTTGCGGAACCGCGTATCGGTTCCAAATAACATACCTTGTTTTCGCCGCAAAGATAGTGCAAGGCGAGAGCAAAAGCAAACATATATATAAGGAGACCGTTTTGCGACGGTCTCCTTCGTTGGGGGCGGTTCCGATTTTACAGTTCCAGCGGGGTGTAGTCGAGACCCCAGGCTTCGGCTACCGGGGCGTATACGATCCGGCCTTGCACTATGTTGAGTCCGGCTGCCAGTTCGCGGTTTTCCTTCGCGGCACGGCGCCAGCCCTTGTCGGCCAGTTGGAGTACATAGGGCATCGTCGCGTTGGTCAGCGCCAGCGTCGAGGTGTATGGCACGGCTCCCGGGATGTTGGCCACGCAGTAGTGGAGCATCCCGTCGACATAGTATACCGGGTCTTCATGCGTCGTGGGATGCGAGGTCTCGAAACAGCCGCCTTGGTCGATCGCTACGTCCACCATCACCGTCCCCGGTTCCATTTCCTGGAGCATGTCGCGCGTGACCAGCTTCGGCGCCTTGGCTCCCGGGATCAGCACCGAGCCGATCACCAGGTCGCTGTGGCGCAGTTCTTCGCGGATGTTGTATTCCGATGACATCAGGGTCTTCACGTTGCGGGGCATCACGTCGGCCAGGTAGGCCAGCCGCGGCAGCGAGATGTCGCAGATCGTCACGTCGGCACCCAGGCCGGCCGCCATGCGCGCCGCTGCCGTGCCCACGACACCGCCGCCTATCACGAATACGCGGGCAGGCTTCACGCCCGGCACGCCGCCCAGCAGCCGGCCTTTGCCGCCGCGGGGTTTTTCCAGGAAATAGCACCCCTCCTGCGTCGCCATCCGGCCCGCCACTTCGGACATCGGCACCAGCAGCGGCAGCGAGCGGTCGGCCCGTTCGACGGTCTCATAGGCGCAGCATACGGCGCCGCTGTCGATCATCGCGTGGGTCAGGGCTTCGCTGCTGGCGAAGTGGAAATAGGTGAAGACCAGCTGGTCGCGGCGTACGAGTTTGTATTCGGGCGCGATCGGTTCCTTGACTTTTAGGATCATTTCCGCGCGGGCGTACACTTCCTCGATCGTGGGGAGCATTTCGGCGCCCATCGCCGCATAGGCGTCGTCGGGGAATCCGCTGTTCGCACCGGCCGAAGCCTGCACATAGACCTTGTGGCCCCGCCGGGTCAGTTCCCGGACGCCGGCCGGAGTCAGAGCAACGCGGTTTTCGTTGTTCTTGATCTCTTTGGGGATACCGATAATCATGGGTGTTGAAGTTTTAAAGGTTTTGGCTTTTCCAAATTACGAATTTTGCGGCGAAAAGCCAAACGAAAACGCCGTTTTTTTGCTGCGGATCAGAATGCGTACGACACCGTGATATGGAATGTCCGGCCGTAGGCATAGGTGTAGCGCGTCGCATGCGGGCGCCAGAATACGGTGTCGCCCGCCGTGATGCGACGGATGCGTAGCGATTCGTAACCGTTGTAGGGCGTTTCCCTCATGCCCGGCAAGTTGTGCACCAGGAGCGAAGCCGTGAGGCGCGAGCGCCCGATGTAGAACGATTTGAATATCGAGCAGTCGGCCGTGAAGGCGTCCGGCAGCCGTTCCTGGTGTGTGAAGAGGGCGAAATCTTCCGCCACGGTGCCGCTCTGACGGGCGATGCGGGCCGTGCGGCGCAAGATGGCCGGTTCGACGTAGCGGATGCCCGCATAGCCTGCCGACAAACGGCATCCCCAGCCTTTCGGTCCGAAGTAGATGATTTCGCCGCAGCCCGTCAGCTGGGGCGCTCCGCCGATCCGGCATCCGCCCATGTGGCTTTCGGCGTCGGTGTCGATGGGTGCGTTGTCCGTGTCGGATATCACCGTGACCCGCGGGTTGCGGACATAGACGTAGCGGCCGGCCGATGCGGCCAGCGTCAGACGCCAGCGATATCCCAGCCGGATCGTCGCGGCGGCTTCGACACCGCAGGCCAGGCGTCCGATTCCGGCGATCGCCATGTCGCAATAGACGCCCTGCGGATCGTCGAAATAGCGGTGGGTCTCCAGTTCGTCGAACGTTCCCGTGGCGAATGCCGTGCATTCGAAATCGACGTTGCGGCCGGTCTGCCGGAAGTTCAGTTCTGCTGCGTAGAGCTGCTCCGGCTCCGTTCGGTCCACGATCCGATTGTTGTAGAGCGGTTGGTAGAACAGCGCCTCGGGGTCGGGCGGGAGCTTTCCTGCGGCTGCGGTCAGTTCGATGTAGCTGCGCGGCGAAAAGGCCCAGCCGGCAAGTGCTTTGAAAAGGCAGGTCGCCGTGCGGATCGACCGGGACCGGCCGTAGGAGCGGTCGCCCGGAAAGAGTTCTTTCTCCATGCGGCCGCGGCGGTGCGTCGTGCTGCCGCCTATTTCGATCGCGCCGTCGGCCCGGAACCGGTCGGTGCGCCAGGAAGCCCGCAGACGCGCTCCTGCCTGAAGCCGGGCCAGCGTGTAGTCGTAGCCGAAACGGTCGCCCGGGCCGATTTTGCGGCCCGGGTGGCGCAGGTCGTTCTCCAGCCGGTTGCCGTAGGTGGCGTCGTCCACCAGATACTGGTCGATGTCGGTCACGTGGCGGGCACCCAGCAGGTCGCGCATCCGTTTGTAGTTGCGGGTCGAGGTGCGTTCGGCATAGAAGCCGTAGTCGAGCGTCAGACGCGCCTCGGGACGGGAGGTGAAGGTCGCGTTGGCCTGCATGTCGCAAAGTTGTTCGACCCGGTCTTCGAGAGCATAGACCGCGTGGCCGTCGGCCATGCGGTTGACGGCGATCAGTGCGTCCCAGTCGATCTGCGTATAGCGGGGATCGTTCGACCGCCATGCCTGCTCGGTGTCGCTGTCGGCCGTAAAAGAGGGCAGGTAGCGATAGTTGTCGGGCATGGGCGTGCGGGCGTCGTACCAGCCCAGGGAGCTGTACTTCTGGACGCCGGCCTGGACGTTTAGTGCGACCGCAACTTCCGTGGCGGGCGACACGATGCCATGATATGCAACTGCGGCCCACGGTACGGCCTCGCGTCTCACGCGCGAATTGCGCACCTTGCCGTTCTGGAATCCCCATGCCGGGTTGTAAAGCCGGTTGCCCGTGAGCGCGAAGGCTTCTTCGGTCGAGGAGAGACGCGTTCCCCGCATCGAAAGCGGTACGATCGCTGTGCACGCAAGCCGGTGGTTTTCGCCGAAATGTTTCTCGCAGCGCCAGCCCAGGGTCAGGGCGTTGGTGAAAACTCCGTTCGTGTAGAGGTCGCGGCCTGCGCGCAGATCGAGTGCGGCCCAGCAATCCCAGCCGCCGAACCATTGGCCCGTAGCCGAAAATTTGGCGCCCGCAAGATAATTGCGTCCCGAAAACGAAATCGAAGCCCGATAGGGGAACAGGGGGCTGCTGCTTGCGAAGTCGAACGTCCGCAGACCTCCCGCGGTGCCGATGCGCTCGCGGGTCATGGCAGCTCCGGCCGCCGTATGTTCTTCGGCGCCCAAGGTGCGCAGGATCGAATGCGCCCGATAGGGAATTCCGCTTCCGTCGAGCGTGGCGGTCTGCATGTCGGACGGCTGCCCGCGGCGGCGCATGGCCACGGGCGGCAAGACGAAGCGGCTGTTGGCGGAGTAGAGGTCGGCCGTCTGTTGGACGGCCCGGTAGAAAAGCGCCGAATCGGGCACGAGGGCCGGCTGCGGCTCCTCGTACTCGGCAAAAGGATGATATTCGTCGTCGAAAGTCTGCGCCGCCGCCGTGCATGCGAGGGTGCAGGCAAATAAACCGATGCAGCTTTTTAGAATGCTATTCGACCTTTTCATTGCATAAAGATAGGGATAAATCTGTTCCGGGCAACGATGGCTTCGGTTTTTTTATGCGGTCGGCGCCGGGTGCCTGTGGCCGGGCAAAGTTGCGGCCCGGGGGAGCTGCACAATCGTGGTATGAATCTTGCGAGCGGATAGGCAGCAATGACTAACACTATTTTAGCGTGAAAACAATCTTTACAACATTCGCTTTTTCTCTGGCTCTGTGCGCCGTCGCTCCGGCTGCGGCCCAGACGCGGAGCACGGTGGCGGCACGTGCGGCCGATACCGTGGTGCTGTCGGAGAGTGCCGACGGCGATTACATTGTACGCCGGTCGATCGTCGAGCGGCAGGCCGACAACGATTATTCGGTGCGCTATCTGATCAATCTGGCCACGCTCGACGCCATGCTTGCCGGCAACAGCAGCCAGCTTAACGAACTGAACGCGTTCGTCGAGGGACTGATGAAGGATTCGCTCATGAAGGTGAATTCGGTGGTCATCACGGGTTATGCGTCGCCCGACGGCCCGCATGCTTTCAACGAGCAGCTGGCCAAGAACCGCGCCCGCGATTTCCGCAACTATGTGGACAAAAAGTATGGTTTTTCGAAGAAATTCAATGTCAAGACTTCGTTCGTAGCCGAGGACTGGGAGATGTGCCGCAAGCTGGTGGCGCAGTCGTCCATGCCCGAGAAGCAGACCGTGCTGCGCATCCTCGACGGTCCGCAGTCGTCCGAGCAGAAAGAGATGGAACTCAAGAAGATGCCTGCCGTATGGGCCTATATGGCCGAGCATATTCTGCCGCCGGTGCGCCGTGTCGCCATGAACATCAACTACGATGAGGGCAGCCTGGTCGAGCAGCGCACGCGGATTCGCAAGCCTGCGCCCAAACCGGCCCCGGCTCCCGCACCCCAGCCTGCGCCCCAAGTTTGCGAGCCGGTGCGGACGTGCTGCTGCGGCGAGGTCGACGAGGTGATTACGGGCATCGTTGTGGAAATGCCCGATCCCGAGGCTTCGGCTTATTCCGGCAACGCGCACAACGTGCGCAAGGCTGCCCGCCGGGACATTCGCAACGGTCGCGAAACGACTGCCTACAATTCGCGTGAGGCCGAACGCATCGCCGACGAGGAGGTGAAAGCAGCCAAGAAAATAGCCAAGAAAGAAGCCAAAGCGGTCAAAAAAGCCGAGAAGGCCGAACGCAAAATAGCCCGCGAGCTGGAAAAACGATAGGACGGCAGTGCCGTACGCATGCGAGGTGTCGGGGAGTGCCGGCACCTCGTTTTTTGTCGGTTTTGCGGTCGGCCGGCCGATTTGTTTGCTATTCCGAAAGGTTTTCGTATCTTTGTGCGAGTAAAAATCTAATGTTTCCGATATGGCAAATTTGAGAAACCTGAAGAAGGAGATCGACTACCGGCTCGAAGAGGTCGTTTTCGATTGCGATATGGCCATGTGTTTCCAGCCCTCCAAGGAGCAGGAGATCTTCGCCGTGATGCAGGAGGCCGTAGCTGTGCGCAACGGATTGTACGCCAAGGCGATGAATCCGGCCGAGCCGCACAACGCGTCGCTTGTCCGCAAGCATTATGCGGCCCTGCGCGCCGAGATGATCGCGGCGTTCGAGCAGCTTTTCGACAAGTTGAGCAAGATCAACGGCGAAAAGTAATCCGATTCCGGCAGCAGCAGGGTAGTGCACCTTGTTTGCCGCTGGATCATCGAATGGCGATGCAACGTATCGTTGGGATCGTCGCAAAAATCCCCGCCTTAAGGCGGGGATTTTCTATTCGTGGTCGCAGCAGCAGTCGCCCGGGTGGTGCTCCAGCACCGTGTGGGGGACGTGGCCGTGCGAAACGATCTGAATAGGGCAGTCGTAGTTGCGCAACTGCTCTTCGGTCAGGCGGTTCGAACGGTGGCGATGGACTTGGCGGTTCACGCACACGATCTCTTTCACGACGCTGGTGATCGTGCCTACATCGTGCGAGACCATCACGATGGCCATCCGCTCGTTCAGCTGGCGAAGCATGCGGTAGAGTTCGTTTTCGAACTTGTTGTCGACGAAGTTGGCCGGTTCGTCGAGAATCAGCAGCCGCGGTTCGGCGATCACGGCCCGGCACAGCAGGGTGCGCTGCAACTGCCCGCCCGATATTTCGCCGATCGGCCGATCGGCCGCTTCGGCCAGACCTGCCGTATCGAGGAGTTGCAGTGCTGCGCGCCGGTCGTCCGCAGTATATCGTCTGCGGAACCCGCGGCCTCCCTGCAAACCCGAGAGTACGGTTTCGAAGACCGAAATCGGAAATTTGCGGTCGAAATCCGATTGTTGGGGCATGTATCCGATCAGCCGCTCCTTGCCGCGGAACAGCGCCGGAGCATGAACGATCGATCCGCTGTGGGGCACCAATCCGAGAATGGCTTTGACCAGGGTGGTCTTGCCGCCGCCGTTAGGGCCGATCACGCCCAGAAAATCATTGTCGGCGATCTCCAGATCGACGTCTCGGAGCGCTTCGTAGCCGTCGTAGGCAACCCCGACATGGTGTAGCGTTACCAGATTCATTAGTCCGTTATGAGGTCGGTTATTTCATCGATGTTGTTTATCGCATCTTCGCGCAGGGGATCGATCCGTATGGGTGCTGCGCCGATATCGTGGGCGACGGTTTCTACGGTCGAAGCCGGAAACTGACTTTGATACAGTATTTTACGGATGCCTTGCGCCCGGGCCAGCCGGATGATGCCGCCCAGGCGGCGGGCCGAAGGCTCCTTGCCGTCGGATTCTATGGCGATCTGTTGCAGGCCGTAGTCGCGGGCGTAATAGGTGAGGGCAGGGTGGTAGATGATGAAACATGCCGCGCCGGATTGCGCCAACTTTTCGGACGTGCGTTTGTCCAGTTCCTCAAGCCGTTGTTTCAACCGTTCGTAATTTCGGGCATATTTCGTCGAATCGGGGTAGGCGGTCCGAATCGCTTCGTAGGCATTGTCCGCCATCCGTTGCAAGGCGCGCGGCGAAGTCCAGATGTGGGGATCGACCCCATGCGTGTGATACGCGTGATCTGCCGCCCCGTGTTGCAGGTGCGAGCAGCTTCCGGCGATCAAGTCGATGCCGCGGCAGAGATTCACTATTTTGTCCTGCTTCTCGACTTTCTGCAAAAGGGCGGTTTCGAAGTCGATAAGTCCCACATTGAAAATGAGTTCGGCATGGCTCAACCCGATGAATTGTTTGGGTGTAGGCTCGAAAGTTTCCGGACTGGCGCCGGGCGGCACGAGCACGCGGATCGGGAAGTCGTCGTCCACGATACCGCCTACGAGTTCTTTCAAAGGTGCGATCGAGACGTAAAACGTCGGCTCATCGGGCTGCTGCGGGGACGAACACGACGCGGAGCACCATACCGATAAAATAAGTAGTATTTTTATTAAGGTGAGTTTCATTATAAAGATAAGGGGATTAAATGTTAAGTGTATAGGCATAAGCGAGTCGCAAAAGAAGATTTCATAAAAATAGTTATTTTACGAAATAACAAATATAATAATTAATCTTCAATTTCTTTCCGTTCTCCGGCCGAGGCCCTTGTTTAAAGCGGGGTTCCGGGGCAGATTTCCGGTCGAAGCTCTCGTTGAATACGCGTTGAATACGCAGCCACGACTGCGAGTTGCGATAATCTGAATTCCAGGGGTGTTTAAATGCGGTCTGGTGGCATGGTTCGTGTCGACCCGCTTGACGGACGAGGCGCTCAACAAGGCGCGCTTCGACCGCGGCACGCTCATCGCCTCGGGCTTCATAGCCGGCGGCGCGTTGATGGGCAAGGTGGATCTTTTCGGTCTTCCAGCCATCTAAGGTTATCGCCAAGAGCAGAGACGATCGCTCTGCCGAAGCCGAAAAACCGCAAGAAAACAAACCGACAAAAACCAAGAACGTTTGCCTACCGTGCAAAATTAACATACTACGGCTGTCTCTTATTAAAGGCTGTTCGGGCAATCGATTGGCTATGATTTTGTTGCGAATATAAACGAAAGGCATTGATTCGGGATTTCAAGGCGTTTAAAAACGCCTACACTCTGTTTTTTATTTAACATAATAGTAATATTGTTTCATTCTCTCAGAATGCAACCGCAAAACATACAGATTATGAACGAATTACAAATCAACGAAAGGCCCGAGAAGTTGAGGCCGACAAGTTACATTGGTAAATTGTGCGCCACAACAAATGGCAAGAACGAACCGGATTTCACGCTGCAAATGGCATTTCTCAACGATTTTTTTTACAAAAAATCCGGTGTTCATTTTGTCCGAATGTCGATTGCCACCGACCGGCCCGAAGAGTTCTACAAGAGAGTGACGAAAACCCTGCGGGGCCTCAACCATGGCCGATGGCGTAAAGAACCCGTATCGGGGTTCCGCCTATGCAACGTGCAACGCATGTCCAAAGCCTGGCGGTTTACGCTCAACGTTGCGTGCGTCGGCTCGTTGTATGCCTCCGTCATCTTCGACGAACTGCGCAAACTGCATCGGGCATACGGCCGCACCATCTATGTTCTATTCAACGAACCCCGCCGCACCCTGGTCGACCGGGCATACCAACAATGGTACTCCGAATTCTATGAACGCTCGCACCTGCTCAAATCGCAGGTCAACATCGACATGCTGGAACGCTACTACTGGCGCGTAGATGCAAAAGGTATCGCCATCTCGTCGCTCGTGCATCTGCTGTTCGACTTGTTCGGCACCCGGATTCAAACCATCTATGACGACCCGCTGAACGGTATCGAAATCGCCCAGTCTCCCAACGTCGATGCCGACGACTATTTCACCTCCGACCGGCACCTGCTCGCATGCCGTATGCGCTTCTTTCAGCCGTTCGGCCGGTTCTACAACATGCTTAACAACAAACCCCAAAAACCCTCGAAACTATGAAAAACCCCGAATTCGTCACCGTGCAAGACCTCTACATTTATGCCATGCAACACAACCTACTCGATGCCCGTATACGCATATGCGACGGCATGGCCGTCAGCTACTACCCCGACCCACGTTCCATCGGCAAGGGACGCTATGAAATCGTCATCGACGTGTCGGCCCTCCAGCCGATCGAATTCGACGACCTGGATGCTTGGGCTGTGCGGCAGTATGACCACGACCGCGAAATAGACGCCGTTTGTCATCGGACGGAGGTTGTACGGGCCGAATACATTCGAAAGGCCCAATCCCGGCGCAATGCCTCCGGCCCGCAAATTAAGAAAATCACGCCGGATACACCTACCGATGAACTGCCATGGGAAATCTACGGATATGGCCCCAGGCGCAAACGACATATAGGATGAAATCCACAAATCCGAAGCGTCCGCCGGCGCCTACGCCCGGGCATTGTGGTGTGCCCAGGCGGTCGCCGCGCTCCGATATGTTCCAGCCCCGGCCGACCGGTGTAGCAGCCCGCACGGTTATCGGTGTACCCACCCACCCAAGGCGGTGCTCGGTCGGCGCGGCCTCCCTGCGCGGCTCCTGTCGCGGCGCTGCGTTCCTCGCGCCGCTTGCGTCGCCTTGCGTGGGCCGCTTCTCCCTCGGCCTCGCCGTCAGTCGCCGGCCCCCTGCGCGGCCGGCTCCCTCCGGCTCGCTGTGTTTGGTGCGCCTCGCCTCCGGCGGGCCGCGCTGCGGCCCGGCCCTTGCTGGGCCTGCGGCCCACGCGCCGGGCCTGCGCTGGCTCCTCCTCGGCCGCCCTTGCGGCCTGGCCTCGTCGGGGCGGCCCGCCTCCGCTTCGCGCTCGGCGCTCGCGCGGGGGCGGGGGGGGCGGGCCCGGGGGGGGGTCGCGGGGGGG
>JAIECN010000083.1 GCA_029068505.1 Alistipes sp. | reverse complement strand
CGTATATATTATTTAAATCGTTTTAGCATCCAGACAAAAGTACCTCTTGTTCAATCTTTGCGGATTTCCTTTATTCGTATATTTTATATAAAACGTTTTAGCAACACACCCGAAAAAATCGCTATACGGATTCTTTCGTTTCCTTGCGGGAAATTTCCGACATGCCGCATTCCACGATTTCAGGCGTCAACACGATCCGCGTGCAGTCGGCGGCAGCTCCGTCTTTCTGTTCGATCGCCTTGATGAGCAGATCGAGCGCCTCCGTTCCGAAACGTTCGATCGGCTGCCGCACATAGGCAACGGCCGTCTTATAGATGTCGAACGTCTCGTTGCTGTCGAAACATGCCATGGCGAAATCCTGCGGCACCTGCCAGCCGTTGCGGAAGATCGTCATCAGGCCGACGGTCGCCAGCGTGTTGGTCGCGAAGACGAAGGCTTCCACGCCCCGTTCTTTCGCTTCCCGGATCACCTTTTCGATCCAGCCCAGCTTGTCGTGACGCAAGTGGTGGATGCGGATATGGTCTTCCAGCCCGGCCCGCGTCATGCTGGCCCGGTAGCCGTCTTCGCGCTGCCGGATGTTCGACAGCGACATGGCGTAGGAGATCATCTCGATGCGGGTGAAGCCCTGGCGGAGCAGTGCCGTCGTGGTTTGCAGGCCGGCCCGGCGGTTGTCGAGCACCACGCTGCTGAGTTCCGTATCCGCCACCTCGCGGTCGAGCAGCACAAGCGGAATGTTCTGCTGCGCCACGTTGCGGATCACCTCGTCGGCGCCTTCGCAGGGCACGACGATCAGCCCGTCGATTCCCTTGTTGCGGAACACCTTGATGAGGTTCTCCAGCTTTTGCGGATTCTCGTCCGTGCTGCCGAACAGCACCGTATACTTATGTTTATACGCCCGATCCTCGATGCAGCGGGCGATGTCGGCGAAAAACTTGTTCGAGATGTCCGAAACGATCACTCCGATCGTATTCGTCTTGCCGCTGCGCAGCGTGCGGGCCGCATTGTTGGGCTGGTAGTTGAGCTTGGCCGCTATCTCCAGAATGCGCTGCGCGGTCTCCTTGTTGACCCGATAGTTCTCCTTGCCGCATGCTTCGTTGTTCATGACGAACGAAACCAAAGCGATCGAAACACCCGCTTCCGTAGCGATATCCTTGATAGTAACCTTACGTGTCCGCATATTTTTCGCTTTTTTTTGCAATATCTGGAAAATCTCTTACCTTTGCAAAGGTAATTAAAACGTTTTAACCAACAAATTTTTTCCGATATTTTTTTCTTTCGGACTTTTCTTTTCATGAACGACTACGGCAGCGACCTTGACTTTCTGACCGCCCACGGCATCGCAACGATCGAGTTGACCGACTCCTCCGGCGACGCACGGGTATGCCTCGCGCCTGCCTGGCAGGGACGCGTGATGACTTCTACCGCAGCCGGGCGGAGCGGCAGCAGCTTCGGCTGGCTCAACCGCCCGCTCATCGCATCCGGCGCCGTGCGTCCGCAGTTCAATCCGGTGGGCGGCGAAGAGCGCTTCTGGCTCGGCCCCGAGGGCGGTCCCTTCTCGCTCTACTTTGCACCGGGCGCAGAACAGACATACGCCCGATGGCAGGTTCCTGCTGCATTGGACACGGAGCCGTTCGAAACGGCCGAACGAACGGCCCGGCACGTGCGCTTTACCCATCGGGCTGTTTTCCGGAACGCCTCCGGCACCCGCCTCGACGTGGGAATCGACCGCCGCGTGACCCTTTTGCAGCCCGAAGAAACGGACATGGAATGGCCCGCCGAAGTGCGTGCGGTGGGGTATCGGAGCGAAAACCGCATCGCCAACCGCGGTGCGGAAGCATGGACGCCCCAAGGCGGCGCCCCCTCGATCTGGATGCTGGGCATGTTCCCGCCGTCGCCCGCGACGACCGTCTTCCTGCCCTACGACTCGACGGCCCGGGGCAAGATAGTCAACAGCGACTACTTCGGTGCGCTTCCCGCAGACCGGCTTGCCGTAGGAGACGGTCTGGTCTGCCTGCGCATCGACGGAGCTTTCCGCTCCAAAATAGGCCTGCCGTGCGGCCGCGACCGCGGCATCTGCGGCAGCTACGATGCGGCATCCCGCACCCTGACCTTGATCGCATATCCTCGTTCGCAGCCGGACTCCCGCTATGTCGAGAGCCGCTGGGGCGAGCAGAGCGATCCGTTCGGCGGCGATGTCGTGAACGCCTACAACGACGGCCCGACCGAGACCGGCGAAGTGATGGGGCCGTTCTTCGAGATCGAGACCTCCTCGCCGGCCGCTTTCCTGCATCCGGGCGGCGAATTGTGCCACACGCAGGAGGTATTCCACCTCCAAGGCCCGGAGCCGGCGCTCGCCGAAATCGCACGGGAGCTGTTGTCCGCCGACCTGGAAAAGATTAAAAATTCGTTCAACTGCTAAAACGATATAACACTATGAAGAACGCAACTTACACCATAGGCGTCGACTTCGGAAGCGACTCCGTACGATGCCTCGTCGTCGACACGGCCGACGGCCGCGAAACGGCTTCGGCCGTCTGCGCCTATCCGCGCTGGAAAGCCGGACTCTACTGCGACCCGTCGCAGAACCGCTATCGCCAGCATCCGCTGGACTACATCGAATCGCTGGAACGGTGCGTGCGCGAAGCGCTGGCGAAGTGCGAGAAGAGGGTAGTCGACAACATCCGCGGCATTTCGTTCGACACCACGGCCTCCACGCCCGTGCTGACGGACAAACAAGGCACGCCGCTGGCCCTGCTGCCGGAGGAGGCCGAGAATCCCGACGCGATGTTCGTGCTGTGGAAAGACCACACGGCCCTGGCCGAAGCGGATGCGATCAATGCGCTGGCCGCCCGCTGGGAAGTCGACTACACCCGCTACTGCGGCGGCACCTACTCCTGCGAATGGGTGTGGGCCAAGATGCTGCATTGCCTGCGCAACACGCCCTCGTTGCAGACGAAAGCCTACTCGTGGGTGGAACATTGCGACTGGATCTGCGCGCTGCTGGCGGGAGACACGACCCCGGAGACGATCGCCCGCAGCCGCTGCGTAGCCGGACACAAGGCCATGTGGCACGAAGCATGGGGCGGACTGCCGTCGTTCGAATTCCTCACGGCAGTCGATCCGCTGCTGGGCATCTTCCAGGGGCATCTGTACCGCCGCACGGTCACAGCCGACACGCGCATCGGCAACCTTTCCGCCGAATGGGCCGCACGGCTGGGGCTGCAACCCGGCATAGCCATCGGCATGGGAGCCATAGACTGCCATGTAGGAGCCGTGGGAGCCGGCATCGTGCCGGGCACGCTGGTGAAGGTGATGGGCACCTCGACCTGCGACATCCTGGTGGGCCGCCACGAAGAGATAGGCAACAAAGCCGTGCGGGGCATCTGCGGACAAGTCGACGGCTCGGTGCTGCCCGGATACGAAGGGTTCGAAGCCGGGCAGGCTGCCTTCGGCGACATCTACGCCTGGTTCCGCAGGCTGCTGGCCTGGCCGCTGCAACGGATCGCGCAAAGCGACCCGGCACTGGAAGAACGCATCCTGGGAGAACTGACGGCCGAAGCCGAACGCCTGCCGCTGACGGCCGACGATCCGGTGGCGCTCGACTGGCACAACGGGCGCCGCACGCCCGATGCCGATCCCCGGGTGCGCGGAGCGCTCGACGGACTGACGTTGGCCACCTCGGCGCCGGCGCTCTTCAAGGCGCTGGTCGAAGCCACGGCTTTCGGCTCGCGCGCCATAAACGAACGGATGCTCGAAGAAGGGGTGCCCATCGACAACATCATAGCCATAGGCGGCATCGCCCGCAAGTCGCCGTTCGTCATGCGGACGATGGCCGACGTCATCGGAGTGCCGATCCGGGTAGCGGGCAGCGATCAAGCCTGCGCGCTGGGAGCAGCCATGTTCGCGGCGGTGGCCGCAGGCATCCATCCGTCGGTAGCGGCCGCACAGCAGGCCATGGCTCCCGGATTCTCGGCCGAATACCGGCCCGATCCTGCTCGGCACGCCCTCTACGACCGGCTCTATGCACGCTATCTGAAACTCGGAGCCTCCCGCTGACGATGAGACGGCGCCTTTATCTGCTGCTGGCGTCCCTGGCAGGGATGTGGAACGCATCGGCCCAGACCGGCTCGCTGCGCCTGCGGCTCGTCGACAGCGAAAGGCAGGAACCGATCGTGGGAGCGGTAGTCGAATTGCGCTCGCAGAGCGACACCCTGCGGGCACCGCTCCACACGGCCTCCGACATCGACGGAGAGGCCCGGCTGCAACGGGTGGCGGCGGGAAAATGGCGGCTGCGCGTCTCGTCGCTGGGCTACGATCCGCAGGAACGACGGCTCGACATGGGCGGTGCACCGCTCGATCTGGGCACGCTGGAGATGACGCCCGCCGTCGAAGCGATCGAAAGCGTGGTGCTGGAAGTTCCGGCACTGCGCTCGTCGATACGCGGCGACACGCTGAGCTATCGGGCCTCGGCCTACCGAGTGGCATTCGGAGCCGACGCCGGAGCGCTGATCGGCAAGATGCCGGGACTGGAGATCGCCGACGGCGTGATCGAAGCGCAAGGCCGCACGGTGCAACGCGTATTCGTAGACGGCCGAGAATTTTTCGGCAACGATGTGATGTCGGCCATACGCAACATACCGGCGGACATGATCGAAAGCATCGATGTCTACAACTCGCAAGGCGACCAATCGGAATTCACGGGCGTAGACCTGGGCGACGGCTACACGGCGATAAACATCGTGACGCAGCCCGACAAACGGCGCGGCGCATTCGGCCGGCTGTTCGCCGGATACGGCCCTACGGACAAATATATAGGCGGCGGCAACGTGAATCTATTCGACCAAGCCCGGCGCCTGTCGGTCATCGGGCTGGCGAACAACATCAACGTACAGAACTTCTCGTTCGAAGACATTCTGGGCGCGACCGATCAAGGCCAGGAAAAAGCCCGCAGCGGCAACAACAACTTCATGGTGCGCCCGCTGGACGGCATATCGACGGTGCAAGCCGTGGGAGTGAACTACAGCGATGAATACGGCAAGAAAGCCAAGATCGCAGCGAGCTACTTCTTCAACCGGGCGGACAACCGCGACCTGACCGTAACCGACCGGCAGACCTTTACCTCGTCGGACAAACTGGTGCTCTACAACGGAACGAGCGACGCGCATGTGAAAAACACCAACCACCGCTTCAACCTGCGGTTCGACTACAAGATCGCCCCCAACCATTCGCTGATGCTCCGCTCGGCCTTCACGATGCAAGACCACAGGCTCAACAGCAACACCTTCAGCCGCACGGACAACCGTCTGGAGGACGGAGAAGAACGCTTCGTCTATCGCCGCCGCAACTTCGCGCACAACGAAAACATCGGCTACAACCTCTCCGGCAACCTGATCTACCGCTACCGGCTGCCGGGCAAGAAGATGCGCAACCTGACGTTCGGCATCGGGGGCCGCTACAGCGACGGCGAAGCCCGCAACCGGCCGCGGCAATATACGTTCCGCGATCCGGACGACCTGCTGGCCGACACCGCCCGCTACAGCTCGCGCAACATGACGCGCACCGACCGCCGGCAACCCGGCCATGCGGTCAACGGAAGCGCGACCTACACGCAAGCCCTCGGACGCCGCTCGCGCATGAGCATCGAATACCGGCTGACCCTGGCCGAAAACAACGTCGACCGCCGCACCCTGCAATTCGACAACAAACAAGAAGCGTTCGAACCCGAACCCGATCCCCGCCAATCGACGGTCTACGACTACCGCTACCTGACGCACCGGATCGGAGGCACCTATCAATATCTGTTCAAGAAAACCAAGGTCGCCGCATCGGTCTACTACCAACATGCCGGCTTCCGCGGCAACTACATGCTGCCCGTGCCGGCGCACACGTCGTCGTCGTTCGACAACCTGACCTACAACGTGACGGCCAACGTCCATTTCGACAACCGCAACCTGCTGAAAGTAGACGCGTCGTCGCGAACGCGGAACCCGCGTGCCGTCGACTTGCAAAACATAGTGAACATGACCAACCGGCAAAACATCTTTGCGGGAAACCCGGGACTGCGGCCAGTATACACCCACGACCTGTCGGCGCAATACATCCGGACGAACGCGGCGAAAGGCCGGACATTCACTGTCGCCCTGCGCTTCACGGCGAGTCCCAACACCATAGCCGACTCGCTGGTGATCGACGTTCCGTCGTTCGAGGTAGACAACGAGGGCACGCAACTGGGCGCAGGCAACCAATATGTACGGCCGATCAACCTGCCGGGCTACCGGAACCTGCGGGCGACGGTCAACTACGGATTTCCGGTGCGGTGGCTGCGCAGCAACCTGAACATCAAGGCAGGGATCACTACGGGACAGCTGCCGAGCATCATCAACGGCATGCGCAACCGGCTGAAGAACAACTCGTACAATGCAGGACTGACGCTCGGAAGCAACATATCGGAAAAAATCGACTTCCGGATAAGCTACACGGCGAGCTACAACACCAGCCGCAACGACTCGCGTATCCGCACGACGGACAACGACTATTTCAACCAATATCTGAATGCGGAAGCGAACTTCGTGGCAGGACAACGCATCATCCTGCGCGGAAGCGCGAACTACAGCCTCTACGAAGGCATAACCGACGATTTCCGCGAAGAACGGATGATCTGCAACCTGCAAATCGGCTGCAAGCTGTTCCGCAGCCGGCTGGGCGAAGTGACGGCGGGAGTCAACGACCTGTTCGACCGCAACGGCACGACGTTCCGCCGAACGGTGACGGGCACCTACATCCGCAACGTGACCCACTCGGGACTGGGCCGCTGCTATCTTGTGCAATTTACCTACAATCTGCGCCTTTACCGCAGGCAAGGCAACGCGGTGGAACAACTCCTGAAAGGAAGCGGAACAGACAAATGAGAGCCGATTCCAGGGGCTGCAATACTGAAAATTTGACGTTTTTCTTGCATTTTTTCACACAGAAAACGCTATTTTTTTGCTTCGGGATTAGATATTTAGATAATTTTTATATCTTTGCCAGGAAAACAAACCCAAAAACCATTAGTCATGAAACAGTTGGTAGAAAAGATCAATGCTGAGTTCGAGGTGTTCGCCGCTAACGCGACCGCTCAAGTAGAGAAAGGCAACAAGGCTGCAGGTACGCGTGCCCGCAAATCGGCCCTGGAGCTTTCGAAGCTGATGAAGGAATTCCGCAAGGTTTCCGTAGAGGCTGCGAAATAATTCGCCCTCTCATCGACAAGAGACCAAAAAGGCCGTCCTTAAAGGACGGCCTTTATTTATTTGGAGTTTACGCAAAAAGCGCGGCGTGACTCTTGCAAACAAAGCCCCATAAACGAGGAGAGACGCACAGTATGTCTGGAAAAGAACTGCCGATTCGGAAACACAAGCGCTCTCCACGGGGCACATGCGCATGGCCCGAAACAGCGGGACGAACCGTCGGCAATCTACAATTCGATGCCGCAACGCTCGAAATACTCCCTGTCCTGCCAACGCAAACCTGTAGCAAGGTAAGGTACGGCCTCGTTGTGGTCGTTCAGATAATAACGCGGTGCGCAACGATCGAACTCCGCATCGACCAACGACACGGACTGCTTGACATAGGGACTGCGGATCGAAGCGATCCGGGCCATGGTATGGAACAAGGCATGGGTATTGGCCGGAGCGTCGGAATGGCTTCGGGCCATCTCGGCGACACCGGGAAACGCCGCCCTATAATCCTCGGAGAACCAAGCCAACGAAGCGACCCACAACTGGTAGACGGTGGTCGTGGGGGAGGCATGGAGGAAGCGCCCCCGCTCGTCGTCCAACAAATCCTCGCCGTGGTCGGCACAATAGAGAACGGCAGAAGAGACCCCCTTGAGCGAACGAAGATAAGAAACGGTCTCGGCAAGGAAATGATCGGTATACAAAACCGAATTGTCGTAGGCGTTGCGCAAGATTTCGGCGTTCTGCTCGGTAATCGCCACGTCGTCGTCGGGCAGGAACCGGGCGAACTGCCGGGGATAACGCTGGTGGTAACAGAAGTGCGACCCGTAGCAATGGAGGATGAAGAACAAACGCGGCGAAGCGCTTTTCTCGATGGCTTTCTGCATCTCCTCCAACAACTGCATGTCGTGGCGCGGCGACCGGATATAGACCAGGTGCTGCGCATCGTGGGCCAGATGATCGATCATGGCTCCCTGCTGCGACTGGTTGGAAATGAACCAGGTATCGAACCCGACCTCGTTGAAAAGCGCAGGCAGGCCCTTGCGCCGGAAAAGCTCCTCGTGCTCGTCGGTAGCGACGGACGAGAGGATCAGCGGCACGCTCTTGTGGGTGGTGTTGCTCTGGGTGAGCATGTTGCGGAAGAGCACGATCTCCTGCTCCTGCGACAGACGCGGATTGGTCGGCCGGTCGTAGCCCCACAACTGCCAACTCATCGCCCGGGAAGCCTCGCCGATGACGTAGACATAGATCTCCCGCTCGGGCAACGTATCGGGACGCACGGCCGAATAGGCGAATCCCTCGGATGTCTTGTCGAAATGGTAGGCCTTGCGGAACTCGGAACCGCACAATCCCATGTTGTAAAGCACGTTGACCGGAAAGATCTCATCGCGCAAGACGTGCTTGCGCTCGCTGACGTAATAAGCGGGCCACAAAGCCAAGGCCCCCAGCACGAACAACGAAGCACCCGTCAACCCGACGGTGACGCGGGCCGTGCGCGAAATGTAACGCTTGTGCCCGATCTCGCGGGCGGCGAACCACAACAAAGGCAGATAAATAGCCAAGACCAAGACCACGGCGGGGTAGATGTTGCCCAACAACTCGCCGGCTTCGCCCGGATTGGTCGTGAGCAGGTTGGTGAACATGTCGGTGGCGATGATCGAATTGCCGAACAGATAGAGCAGCACGATCTGGAACGTAGCGAAAAAGATGAACGGAAATCCTGCCCAGATCATCACGCCCGAACGCCGCAACAACACGCTCCACATCATGTAGAAACCCAACGGCATGAGGATCAACGCCTCGACCGTCCACACAGAATAGGACTCCGTATTGGCCAGGACGCAGTTGGGAATGATCAATGCGACGAAAAAATAGACGGTCAGCAATGTGGTGAAGCGGCTGCGCTTGTGGCGCCACACTTTTTTCCTTATGTTCGGATCGGCACTCATACCGTTAGAAAGCCTCGTTTATGTTCAGCAAAAAACCGCTTGTCCTGCGGCCGAAACCATAGTCGACACGCACGTTGACCCGCTTCTTCAACTCCCAACGCAACCCGATGCCGTAGTTGGGCAGCGTATGCGCCCAATCGAAGCGGTCGTCGGTGCGCTCGCTGAAGACGTTGCCCGCACCGCCCCAGACCACGCAGCCGATCCGTCGCCAAATCCGCTGCCGCAACTCGACCTGCGCGGCGAGCATGCAGTTGTCCGTATATCGTCCCTGGTAATATCCGCGCATGCGCTGGCTGCCGCCCATGCGGGCCAACATCGGCCAAGGCATGTGGGAGGAATTGAATTCACCATAAAGATCGAACGCCAGGATGCAATCTTTCCACAGGCGCCGATAAGCATCGAAAGTGAAGGTAGCCCGATAGAGGGTATGTCCGCAATTGCCGAGTCCTTTGGGAAAGACGGTGCCTTG
Organism: Alistipes sp.; assembly: GCA_029068505.1. Classification (GTDB taxonomy): domain Bacteria; phylum Bacteroidota; class Bacteroidia; order Bacteroidales; family Rikenellaceae; genus Alistipes. Next base: position 3,648 of record JAIECN010000083.1, on the reverse strand, counting down.
CAGACTGAGGTAGATGCCGCGCCACGGATTGGGCACGAAGTCGCGCGAATCGTATTCGGCAATGAGGCCGACACCTGTCGCGGTATAACTATGTTTCTGGAAACCGATGTATTGCTCGCCCGCAGCGTCGAACTTCTTGCCTTTGGTATGCTCGAAACCGAGGTTGGCGCCGAGAAAAGTGTGGGGCAGAATCCGATGCAGGTAACGGGCATTGACCTTATACTGCTTCTCCACGTAATCGGCCTCCTTGTTGTAGCGGCCCGCCATGTAACCGATGCCCCACAGATCGCGGGGCGCGGAGGAGAAGACGGCCTTGTAGTCGAACTTGCTGCGCCCCCGGGAGAAATAGGTGTTGCCCTCGACGCCGACCGAATAGAAGCCGGAAATGGCGACGCTGGCGAAGATGGATATGTCGGACGGCGGTGTGAGCGAATCGGTGCGGTCGACGCGGTAAAGCCCGGCGGCGAGCAGACCGATCCCCAGGCTGGTACTTTTCGAATAACTCGGGCCGCCGGCGAACGTGAAGTCGATCTTCTTCTCGAAGGTACGGTCGACGGTCGACTTGCCGAAATAATCGATGACCCGCCGAAAGAACGACGGCCGTGCCGCGACGACCGTATCGGCCGGCGAAGAACGGGGAGGGTCATATGCCGCGGCGAGCGTGTCGGCGACTTCGACACGCCCCGTGGTGCCGGCGTGTCCCTGGAGGAAACACCCCGCCAACAACAAGGCAACGGCAATCTTACGGATCATCCGGACTTATCGGTAGTGCTCGATCGTCTCGTAGAAAGCCTCCTTGTCCGCCTCGGAAAGCACTCCCTTGCGCAAGAAGACCAGCTCGCCCTCCTTGGAAACCAACATCAAGACGAACCGGTTGTTGCAATCGCCCAAATCCCAGGCCGTGCTCAAGACATGCGCCTGGTCGGCCAGGACGGTAGCGCCGTTCTTGGCCGTGCGCTTCTTGGCCATGCTGCGGGCCATGCCGTTGGGGATCATGGGGGCGTCGGCAAGGTTCATGACGCCGAACCCATAGAGATTGTCGCCCGAAGCACGATGATTTTCCTCCATTTCAATGGTAAAATCCTCGTTCTGCTTGTGCCGGTCGGGGTCGACATAAAATATCATCAGGTTCTTTTCGCCCCAATGGGGAAGCAGCGCAGGTTTGCCGTCCAGGTCGAGCAACTCGACGTTCGGCACCTTGCGCGGCAGTTCCTGGGCCGGAGCGAACGATGCGTGGAGCGAAAAAAACGCGGCAAGCATCACGACAACTCTCATCTTCATGGTCTTCTATCTTTCATACAACCATGCTGCACGCATGGCGGATACGGTGGCAAAGGTACGTTTTTTCTCCGAAAACGGGGATGCCCCGAAGGTGGAATATTGTTCCGAAAGTTCAAATTTCTCTTTCCCGAGTAGAAACCATCGAGTCGAAAGCGTAGGTGCCGCCGCCCGAAAGCACCAGAAAAAGAAAGATGCCGAGCCACAAGAACCTCAATTCGCCCTCCTCGAAACCGCTCCAAGCCAACAAAGCCAATATGCCTGCCGCCATCCAAAAGGCCGCGGCACGCACCCACAACCCGACAATGATCAACAACGAAAGCAAAACCTCGGCCGCAGCGACAATGACGAAGACCGCCTGCTGCTCGATGAAGAGGAACGACGGATAAGAACCGATTATCTCGTTGTAATTCTGAATTTTGCCGATGTTATGCAACAACATCATGCCTCCGGCGAACAGCCGCATGAAAAGCACGGCGAAATCCATACTGCCGGAGCGGGCGATACATTCCCGGAAAAACTTCATCATGACCTCCCGTGCCGCAATTCGCGTTCCAAAACGGAAGCCGAACGACACGCGAGACGATATTTCGGGAGGAGAATCGAAATGCGACGCTTTTTGCTATCTTTGCGGCAAAACAGATCGCATCATGAACGACAAATACAAGATTCTGTTCGTCTGCCTGGGCAACATCTGCCGCTCGCCGGCCGCCGAAGGGATCATGCGCCATATGGCCGAAAGGGAAGGTCACGGCGACCGGCTCGAAATAGATTCGGCCGGCACCTATGCAGGACACCGGGGCGAACTGCCCGACGCACGCATGCGCCAAGCCGCGGCACAACGGGGACTGACGCTCACGCACCGCTCGCGGCCGCTCTGCGAAGAAGACTTCGAGCGTTTCGACCGGATCGTCGTGATGGACGACATGAACTACGAAAACGCCCATCGGCTGGCGCCGTCGCGCGAGCTGGCCGAACGGATCCACCGCATGACGGAGTTCTGCCGGCACCACCCGCACCGCACCTATGTACCCGACCCCTACTATGAAGGGCGCGAAGGCTTCGAACTGGTGCTCGACATGCTGGAAGACGGCTGCGCGGGGCTGCTGGAAACACTGAAAAAAGAGGGGCGGATATGAATCCGTCCCTCTGAAGTATCCGTACACCGCAGCGCCCGACGTCGGGCGGAAGCACCGGCATCGGCTCAAAAATCGAACCCGAAGCTGATGCTATAGGTATTGCGCCAGAGCGAATTTTTCTTGGCGAAAAGATAAGCGAAGTCGAGACGCAGATGCAATATGCGCAAACCGGCACCGACGGACGCATAAGAGGGGGCGACCCACCGCTCGCCGTAGTGGTAACCGGCCCGGAACTGGACGAGCTGCATCAGATTGTACTCGGCACCGACGGCGACCTGGCATCCGCGCGCAGCCGAAGGAGAGAAACAATATCCGAAATCGGCCCCGACGGTAATTTCATGCGCATCGGACAGATAAGTATCCAAGGCCGCGCCGACCGCGAAATTCATGGGCAACGAATCATCCTGCTTTTTGAAATAACCGCCCAAGTTACCCAACTTGGCGCCGGCGCGCACCATGGAGAACGCCCCGACCTTGACCGGCAACATCCAACCGACGCTCAAATCGGCCGCGAGGGCATCGGACGAACCCTCCGGACGCTTGAGGTGCGTATAACGGGTAACGGCGCCGACGGCCCACCGGTCGCCGATACGCCGCGAATAACCCAGGTCGACGGCCATGTCGTTGTTGCCCCGCTCGCGGAGGAACTGCCGCCAACCGATCTGCGTCAAGTTGAAATTATCGAAGCGCCAATAACCGGTGACGGCATAATAATCGGCATCGCCGGCACCGCAATAAGAAGAAGCGATCTGCGCAGGCATGGACGAAAAAGCGGCCATCGAGGGATTGTCATAAATGGCGTGCGACCCGGAAAGGGCGGTCATGCCGACGCCGCCCATGCCGAGCGACCTGGCGTCGGGCGAGGGGAGAAGTGCCACCTGCGCACGCCCCGGAACAAGGCTCAAGGCGAAGACCGAAAGGAGAATGAAACGTTTCATGCGGAAGTTTTGAAGATACAAAGATAGTGCAAGGCGAGAGCAAAAGCAAACTTGTTTGCGTTTTGCCGAGCCGCAGCCGATCTTCTGGAAAGATAGTGCAAGGCGAGAGCAAAAGCAAACTAACGGTTCGATGCCTTGCATGCTGCAAACGAAAATCCCCGAACCATTTACGACCGGATATAAAAAAAACACTCGCCCGAATAAATTCGCCAGGAGCTTTTCTCCAACAAGCAATTACCTCGCTTTGCTCCGTTTTTGCTGTCGTCGCGGCGGCAAAGAATCGGACACGGAAA
>JAIECN010000082.1 GCA_029068505.1 Alistipes sp. | reverse complement strand
CCAAAAATCCCCCCCCCCACAGTTTATGCGCAGGCATTCCGGCCAAGGTCGTAAGGCTGAACGTCGCATGGAGCAGGGAAAAATTGTTCTGAACGCATGGAGAAAACGAGTATCGATATCAGCGTCATCGTTCCGGTCTACAAAGTAGAGAAGTATGTCGAACGATGCGTCCGGTCGCTCATGGAGCAGACGTTGAAAGACAACATCGAATTCATCTTCGTCGACGACTGTTCGCCGGACAACAGCCTCGCGATCTTGCAGGAAACCATCCGGCAGTATCCCCAAAGAGAGCCGGCGGTTACCGTTCTGCACCACGACCGCAACCGGGGAGTGGCCGCAGCCAGACAAACAGGATTCGCCCGCGCAACCGGGAAATACATCATCCACTGCGACGCCGACGACTGGACGGAGCCGCAGTTGTACGAGACTCTTCTGCATACAGCCGAGCAGCACGGGGCCGATATCGTGGGCTGCGCCTACTATGCCAACCGCCCGGCCGAAACAGAAATCGTCGATTATCCGTTCGACGAGGAGACCCTCGACACCATCAACCGCAGCGAACCGTCGCTGCTCTATTGTGCGCTTTGGAATAAGCTGATAAAGAAAGAGTTGTACACAGCCAACGGCATCCGCTGCTTCGAAAAGATCAACATGTATGAGGACGTCGGCGTCACGACCCGACTCAGAGCCATGTCGGCGAAAACAATATTCGTCCACACGCCGCTTTACCACTACAATCAGGAGAACTGCAACGCCATGACGGCCCAGCTTTCGCCGTCCGCCATTTCGCAGCAGATCGAATGCGCCGCGCTCCTGGAGCGCTGGTTCGACGAACGCAGGCTGACCCAGTTCAAGCCGCAGATCGACGCGATCAAGTTCTTCAGCAAACTCGGGCTGATCGTCGTCCCGGCATCGGCCGATCCCCGGAGATGGCGGCAAACCTTTCCCGAAACCAACGCCAACGGCTGGCGGTACGGTTCGGTTTCCCTGGTCAACAAACTGCTTGTCACCTTGGTGCGGTACGACCTGATCGCCGCATACAACGCGGCCGGCAAAATAAAGAACCTTCTCCGAGGCAATCGATCATGCTGATTACCATAGGGCGCAAAGTGCTGTTCAGCACGACCGGGCTGATCTACGGTGCACTGCTTTTCATCGCACTGTTCACCTATTTCTTTCCCGTATCCCTCCCCGGTCTTCCGGTCACCACCGACCGGTTGCTGCAACTTGCCGGCATCGCTTATTTCGTTTTCGTTCTGAAAGGGCGTCTGCCCCGGCCGCTGGCCCTTTTTCTGCTCTATTCGTTCGTCATTCTTGTTGCGATATCCGTCTCCCTGGTGCTCAACGGGAGCACCGACGACCAGACGGTCAAGCAGGCATTGAGTTCCATGATGTATGTCTTCGGCGCACTGGTCATCACGGCTTGCCTGCGGAAAATCGCAGGGCAGGATGCTTTCGGCACCTTGCTGAAGTGGACGCTTATCGTGGCCGCCGTGCAGGCCGCTCTTTCGCTGTTCCTGTTTTTCAACAAGGAGCTGCAAGCCTCGGTCATCGCATTCATCGGCGGCGACATGGGCGACCACATGCTCCACTTCAGCGCCGTCCGACTGATCGCCATAGCCAAAGGACAGATGCAGTACGGCAACATGGCCGTGTTCTACGGCATCGCATCGTTCATCACGATGCTCTGGATGGGCCGCACATCGAGCATCGTCCCCAAAATTTTGTTTTTCTTGTTTTTCGTCGCCGGCATCTTGTCGGCCCGCTCCTACCTGCTCGTTCTCGGCGTCGGACTCTTCGTGCTGTTTCTCCTCAATGCCAAAAAGAAAGGCATCGCACGCAGTATCTATTATTGCATGATCGGTCTGTTCATCCTGGTCGCAATCACGATCGCCGGAATGAAATACCTCGAAAACAGCGAATACAAGGAGACCTACGAGTGGGCGTTCGAGGTGTTTCTGAACATGGCCGAAAACGGTTCGCTCGAAGCCGAGTCGACCGAGGTCATGAAGTCGATGTACGTCTTTCCCGAGAAGGCCTCGACCTGGATCATCGGCGACGGCCGGCTGGCCAATCCCGACGACACGTTCTACATGCACACGGATATCGGCTACCTGCGCTACCTCTACTGCTGCGGCATCATCGGTTCGCTGCTCATCTACTACGCACAGATAAGATATTGCCGCATCGCATCGGCGCTGACCGACAACCGGGACTACAAATATCTGTTCGGCTTCATCCTGCTGTGGGCGTTCATCTATCTGACCAAGGAAATCTACAATACGGCCCAATGGATGACGCTCTTCACCGCTGCGCTGTGTGTCGACAAAGAACATAAGAACCCGCTTTCATGTCCGAAATCAATTTCCTGATCGTCCTCTACAAAAAGACGCTCGCCGAATCCGAAACCGTCGCCTCGATCGTCGCATGGCCCGATGCGGTCAAAAGCCGCATCGCACGCGCGATCGTGTGGAACAACTCCCCGACGTTGCTTTCTGACGAAGAAAAAAACGGATTCAGGGAGTCGTTGAAGAACACGGAAGTCATCTTCTCCGAGGACGGCATCAACCATCCGCTCTCGCAAGTCTACAACTCCGTCGTCGGCATGCTGCCCGACCACGGATTGCTGGTGCTTTGGGATCACGATTCGCGGATTCCGGAAGCATTCGTGCCGACGCTGCTCCAGGCCGAGGCGGCGCATCCCGGTATCGATCTGTTTCTCCCCAAGATATTCTACAACGAGCAGCTCGTCAGCCCGGCCAGACAATACTATTTCTACGGCAAATACATGAAGTCGGCAGCTCCCGGGCCTTTCAGAAGCCGCTTCGCCACTGCCATAAACAGCGGCATGGCCATTCGGTGCAGCTATCTCGCCGCTCATCATCCGGTCTACAACGAGGAGATCAAATTCTACGGCACCGACAACGACTTCATGTACAAATATTCCCGCAACAACGAATATTTCTGCATTCTCGACACCGAAATCAAGCATACGCTGAATTTCTACGAGCAAGCCGACATAGAGAGCACCGTCCGCAGGTATCGGGACATCAAAAACGGCATGCTCAAGCAGATGGCCTCCATCAACCCGGTCGTCTACATGCTCTCGCTGCTCTATATGTTTCTGTACACGCTGAAACTATGTTTCAGATTCAAGACAACCCGCTTTTTCAGATCATGACACCCAAGAAAACGATCGTCATTTCCGCTGTGAACCTCATATCGGGCGGGCCGCTCACGATCCTGAAAGATTGCCTCGCTTTTTTGAGCGCCAGTCCGTTGAGCAGCGAATACCGGATCGTCGCGCTCGTACACAAGCAGGAGTTGTGCGACTATCCGCATATCGAGTATATCGAGTTTCCGAACAGCCACAAACACTGGATCAACCGGCTCTACTACGAATACTTTCATTTCAAGGAGCTGTCCAAGCAATTGTCTCCCTATCTTTGGCTGTCGCTGCACGACATGACCCCCAACGTCGTTGCCCAGCGCCAGGCCGTCTACATGCACAATCCGTCGATCGTCAATCGGATCAAGTGGCGGGATTTCAAGTTCGACAAAACTTACATTCTGTTCGCGCTGTTCTATAAATACCTCTATCGGATCAACATCAAGCGAAACAATTATTGCATCGTCCAGCAGAATTGGTTCAAGGAGGTATGCAGCGATTTGTTCACCCTGCCCCGCTCAAGATTCATCGTCGCCAGGCCCAACATCCGCATAGCATACAAAACCGACGATGTCTGCAAGGAACGGTGCCGCACTTTCTTTTTCCCGTCTTTGCCGCGGCCGTTCAAGAATTTCGAAACCGTCTGCGAGGCGGCCCGGATTCTCGAATCGAAAGGGATCGACGATCTGCAAATCGTCCTGACCTTGAGCGCCGACCAGAATTCCTATGCCAGGCATGTCGTTGAAAAATACAAGGATGTCGCCTCGCTCCGGTTCGTGGGACTGCTCTCCAAACCGGAAATGGAGCAGCATTACGAATCCGCCGACTGCCTGATCTTCCCCTCCCGGCTCGAAACCTGGGGGCTTCCGATATCCGAATTCATCGCCTACAACAAGCCCATGATCGTTGCCGACGAAGCCTATGCCCACGAAACGGCACAAGGCGGCAAAGCCGTCTCCTTCTTCGGCACGCACAACGCCCCGGAGCTGGCCGAGCGCATGGAGGAGGCCTGGCGGGGCGACTTCCGCAACTTCCACGAGGTGGTGCGCGAAGCCTTGCAATACCCCTTTGCAAGCGACTACGACGAATTGTTCGGCATTCTCCTGGGTGGCGACAAAATGATGCACAACCGAATAGCCAACAAATATTCTTTGGCCGACAAGATCAAGCTGGGCTTCCAATGGCTCGGCACCAAATTGTTCTACCCCGGACAGCGCATCGTCAGACGTCCGTTCTCGTTGAGGGGGGGGGAATGATCGACCTCGGGAAACAGCTCACGACGGGAACCGGATGCCGCATCGAAGCATTCCTGACCGGAGATGACAAGCGTAAGAAAATCAAATTCGGAAACCGGGTGCAGATCAACGACCGCGTCCACATATCGGCTCTCGATTCCGTAGAAATAGGCAACGACGTGCTGATCGCATCCCACGTCTACATATCCGACAACACCCACGGCTCCTACTCGGGCGATTTCTACGACACGCCGCCCTGCATACCGCCGGCCGAAAGGCCCTATGCGACGGCTCCGGTGAAAATCGGCGACCGGGTATGGATCGGCGAAGGGGTCATCGTCATGCCCGGTGCGACGATAGGCTCCGGCTCGGTCATCGGCGCCCATTCGATCGTAAAAGGCGACATCCCGGCCGACACGATCGCCGCCGGCACGCCGGCAAGACCCATCAAGCGCTGGAACAGCGACTCCGGGCTATGGGAACGCACAATTTAAACCGAACACACATGATAACTGGTTCGATCGTCACTTTCCACACCTCCCGCGCAGATTTGCAGCGGCTGATCGATTGCGTGATGAAGTCCGAAATCGCGCAGCTCTTCATCATCGACAATTCGAGCAACGACGAGTTGCGCGATTTCGTGGGGAACGATCCCCGGATAAAATACATCCACAGCCTCAACCTCGGCTACGGCGCCGGCCACAACATCGCCCTGCGGCGCGCCATCGAAATGGGCGCCGACTACCACGCGGTGCTCAATCCCGACGTCTATTGGAACGGCGACACGATCGGCGAGCTGGCCCGTTTCATGGACTCCGACCCGGAAGTCGGGCAGGTCATGCCCCGGATCGTCTATCCCTCGGGCGCAACGCAATACTTGTGCAAGCTCCTGCCCACGCCCATGGACTTGATCGTGCGTCGGTTCGTGCCGCTCGAAGGCTACCGGCGCCGGCGCGACGACCGCTACGAACTCCGCCGGAGCGGCTACGACAAGATCATGGAGGTGCCCTCGCTGTCGGGATGCTTCATGTTTCTGCGCTGTTCCGTACTGAAGCAGGTCGGACTTTTCGACCAGCGATACTTCATGTATGCCGAAGACCTCGATCTTTGCAGAAGAATCGGCGAGGTCTCGAAAACGGTCTTCTACCCCGGCGTTGAGGTAACGCACGAATACGAGAAAGGATCGTACAAGAACAAAAAACTGCTCAAGTACCACATCCGTTCGATCATCAAATATTTCAATAAGTGGGGCTGGTTCTTCGATCCGAAGCGCAGCGCGAAAAACCGGTCTTGCCTCCGGGAAATCGGCTCCGCAGCGAACAACTGAAATCCATTGACAAAGCACCGTTCACTTCAAGACAAATGAAAGGAATCGTTCTGGCAGGCGGATCGGGCACACGGCTTTACCCGATCACCAAGGGAGTCAGCAAACAATTGCTGCCCATCTACGACAAGCCCATGGTCTATTATCCGATTTCGGCGCTCATGCTGGCCGGAATCCGGGAAATACTCATCATCTCCACGCCGCAGGACCTGCCGGGCTTCAGGCGTCTGCTGGGCGACGGCTCCGACTACGGCGTGCACTTCGAGTACGCCGAGCAGCCCTCGCCCGACGGACTGGCGCAGGCATTCATCATCGGCAAAGAGTTCATCGGCGACGATTCGGCATGTCTGGTGCTGGGCGACAACATCTTCCACGGCGCAGGATTCTCCGGGCTGCTGAAAACCGCCGTCCACGACGCCGAGCACAACGGCAAGGCGACCGTCTTCGGCTATCGGGTGGACGATCCGGAGCGTTACGGCGTGGCCGAGTTCGACGCCGAGGGCAACTGCCTCTCGATCGAGGAGAAACCCGAGCATCCCAAATCCGACTACGCCGTCGTAGGCCTCTACTTCTATCCCAACAAGGTCGTGGAGGTCGCTTCCTCCATCAAGCCGTCGGCCCGCGGCGAGTTGGAGATCACCACCGTCAACCAGACGTTCCTCCAAGCCGGACAGCTCAAGGTGCAGACCTTGCCGCGCGGCTTCGCCTGGCTCGACACCGGCACCCACGACTCCCTGGCCGAAGCATCCATCTACGTCGAGGTGCTCGAAAAGCGGCAGGGGCTGAAGATCGCCTGCCTGGAAGGCATCGCCTACCGCCACGGCTGGATTTCGCGCGAAAAGATGCTCGAACTCGCCCGGCCGATGCTCAAGAACCAGTACGGGCAATACCTCATGAAAGTAATCGACGAACTCGACCGCTCGGGTCGCAATGCAGATTGAAAAACATGGAAGCGATCAAAACCGCCATCGAAGGCGGCGTCATCATCGAGCCGCGGCTTTTCAAGGATGCCCGGGGCTATTTTTTCGAAAGCTATTCCAAACGCGAATTCGACGAAAAGGTGCAGCCCGTCGACTTCGTGCAGGACAACGAGTCGATGTCGACCTACGGCGTGATCCGCGGGCTGCATTTCCAGCGCCCGCCCTTCACCCAGAGCAAACTCGTCCGCTGCGTCAAGGGACGGGTGCTCGACGTCGCGGTCGACCTGCGCAAAGGCTCCCCCACGTTCGGCCGGCATGTCGCCGTCGAACTCTCCGAAGACAACCATCGCCAGTTCTTCGTGCCGCGGGGTTTCGCCCACGGCTTCGCCGTGCTCTCCGACGTGGCGGTCTTCCAGTACAAGTGCGACAACTACTATGCGCCCCAGGCCGACGGCGGCATCTCGATCGCCGACGCCTCGCTGGGCATCGACTGGCAGATCGACCCGGCCCGGGCCATCCTCTCGGAGAAAGACACCAATCATCCGCTGCTCAAGGATTTCGATTCGCCGTTCGAATATTGACAAGCCATCTTTGTTCCCATCAGCATAGCAAAACCATGAATATTCTCGTTACCGGAGCCAACGGACAACTCGGCAGCAGCCTACGCAACGCCGCCCGCAACTCCAACGACAACTATCTTTTTACCGACGTCGCCGACCTCGACATCACCGATACCCGGGCCGTCGAGAAAATGGTGGCGGACAACGGCATCGAAGTCGTCATCAACTGCGCGGCCTACACCAACGTCGACAAGGCCGAAGACGACAGCGAGTTGGCCGAAACGCTCAACGCCGGCGCCGTGCGCAACCTCGCCCGCGCCGTCAAGGCCTGCAACGGCACGCTCATCCACATCTCCACCGACTACGTTTTCGGCGGCGCACTCGGCAACACGCCCCGCAAGGAGGACGAGCCGGCCAACCCGACCGGCGTCTACGGCAAGACCAAGCTCCACGGCGAGCAGGCCATTTTCGACAGCGGATGCTCCCATCTGATCTTCCGCACCGCATGGCTCTACTCCGAATACGGCAAAAATTTCGTCAAAACCATGCTCGACCTCACAGCGAGCAGGCCGGAGCTGAATGTAGTCTTCGACCAGGCCGGCACGCCGACCTATGCCCAGGATCTGGCCGACGCCCTCGTGCGCATCGTTTCCGACCGCAAGTTCGCGGGCCGCGAAGGCGTCTATCACTACTCCAACGAGGGCGTTTGTTCCTGGTACGACTTCACCCGCATGATCGCCTCGATCGCCGGACACGCTTCCTGCGACATCCGGCCCTGCCACTCGGACGAATTCCCCTCCAAGGTCGTGCGCCCCTCCTACTCCGTGCTCGACAAGACCAAGTTCAAGGAGACTTTCGGCCTGGAAGTACCCTATTGGGTCGATTCTTTGAAAACCTGCATAGCAAATTTACAGAACCATGAAGCGTAACATCCTCATCACAGGCGGCGCCGGCTTCATCGGCAGCCATGTCGTACGTCTTTTCGTCAACAAATACCCCGACTACCGCATCGTCAATCTCGACAAGCTGACCTACGCCGGAAACCTCGAAAACCTCAAGGACATCGAGGACAAAGCCAACTATACGTTCGTCAAGGCCGACATCGCCGATCTGGATACGATCCGCCGCATTTTCCAAGAGTACCGGATCGACGGCGTGATCCATCTGGCCGCCGAGAGCCATGTCGACCGCTCGATCAAAGACCCGTTCTGCTTCGCCCAAACCAACGTCATGGGCACGCTCGCCCTGTTGCAGGCCGCCAAGGAATATTGGGAGTCGTGTCCCGAGCGTTACGAAGGTAAACTTTTCTACCACATTTCCACCGACGAGGTATACGGTGCGCTGGAACTCACCGACCCCGAAGGCATCGAATCGCCGTTCACGACGACTGCATCGTCGTCCGAACACCACATGGCTTTCGGCTCGGAGTTCTTCCTGGAAACCACCAAGTACAACCCCCACAGCCCCTATTCGGCCTCCAAGGCGGCGAGCGACCATTTCGTGCGCGCCTACCACGACACCTACGGCATGCCGACCCTGGTCACCAACTGCTCCAACAACTATGGGCCGTACCAGTTCCCCGAGAAGTTGATCCCGCTTTTCATCAACAACATCCGCCACGGCAAGCCCCTGCCCGTATACGGCAAGGGCGAGAACGTCCGCGACTGGCTTTTCGTCGAGGATCATGCCCGGGCCATCGACCTGATCTTCCACAAGGGGAAAGTCGCCGACACCTATAATATAGGAGGATTCAACGAATGGAAGAACATCGACCTGATCAAGGTCGTCATCCGCACCGTCGACCGGCTGCTGGGCAATCCCGAGGGGCACTCCGAACGGCTCATCACCTACGTGACCGACCGGCCCGGCCACGACATGCGCTACGCTATCGACTCCCGCAAGCTCCAGCGCGAGCTGGGGTGGGAACCCTCCCTGCAATTCGAGGAAGGGATCGAAAAGACCGTGCGCTGGTATCTCGACCACCAAGACTGGATGGATCACATCACTTCCGGAGCCTACGAAAACTATTACAACGACATGTACGCCGGACGATAAGTTCGAGACATATTTTCTCATTTTTAATTATTTAATTGCTATCTTTGGCTACGCCCAAGATACTCCCGCTCGGCAAAATGCAAGCGAGTTTGCTTTTGCGCTCGCTTATTCGTATCTTTGCCCCCGCAAACAAAAAAATGTTGAAAACCATGAAACACGCATATGTATTTCCGGGTCAGGGCGCCCAAGCCGTAGGCATGGGCAAAGACCTCTACGACAACGTCCCCGCAGCTAAGGAGCTTTTCGAGAAAGCCAACGAGATCCTCGGCTTCCGCATCACGGACATCATGTTCGCCGGCACGGACGAGGAGCTGAAGCAGACCAAGGTGACGCAGCCCGCCGTCTTCCTCCACTCGGTCATCATGGCCAAGGCGCTGGGCGTGAAGCCCGATGCCGTCGCCGGCCACTCGCTGGGCGAGTTCTCGGCGCTGGTAGTTGCCGGAGCGCTCTCGTTCGAAGACGGTCTGCGTCTGGTGTCGAAGCGCGCCCAGGCCATGCAGGCCGCCTGCGAAGCGCAGCCCGGCACAATGGCTGCCGTATTGGGGCTGGAAGATAAGGCCGTCGAGGAAATCTGCGCCTCGGTCGACGGCACGGTCGTCGCCGCCAATTACAACTGCCCGGGCCAGCTGGTCATCTCGGGCGCCGTGGAGGCTGTAGATGCCGCTTGCGAGAAAGCCAAGGCGGCCGGCGCACGCCGCGCCCTGCGTCTGCCCGTCGGCGGTGCGTTCCACTCGCCGCTCATGGAGCCGGCCAAACAGGAGCTGGAGAAAGCGATCGCCGAAGCGCCGTTCCAAACTCCGACGTGCCCCATTTACCAGAATGTAGACGCCAAGCCCTACACCGATCCCGCCGCCATCAAGGCCAATCTGATCGCCCAGTTGACGGCTCCCGTACGCTGGACTTACATCGTCAAGCAGATGCTTGCCGACGGCGTGACCGAATTCACGGAACTCGGCCCCGGCACGGTGCTCCAAGGCCTCATCCGCAAGGTCGACGCCGAAGCCAACGTCGAGTCGAAATCGACGCTGTAAAAAAACGGCACATCTTATCCATAAGGAAAGCGCTGATCGTCAGCGCTTTCCTTTTTTATGTGCCTTTTTGTGGCATAATTTTCTCCGGATTTTTTTGAAAACCCCTTGCACAATTCAAATAATGCCTATATTTGCACAGTTCGTAAAAAAGGACTTAGATGACATCGCTTACTGAATTTTTCAACAAGCACGAGGACGAAACCCTCAAGGGAATTTCCCATAAGAACAGCCTCATCAAGCGCAACATCATCGCGCACATGGCTGTGAACGGAGAGTGCACGCTCTCGGAACTGACCAAGGAACTGCACATCAGCGTTCCGACCATTACCAAACTGGTTCAGGAACTGGTAGACGAAAACATCGTCTCCGATCTGGGCAAAGTGGAAACGCCGGGCGGTCGCCGTCCCAATATTTTCGGCCTGGCGAATTCAGCAATCTATTTTGCAGGAGTCAACGTAGGCCGCGACAACATGCGGTTCATGATCACCGATCTGCAAAACAACATCATCAAGGAAGAGAGCGACTTTTCGTTCGAGTTGCAGGATCGCCCCCAGTGCATGGAGCGCATCTGCACGAGCATCGAGGAGTTCATCGCCAATTGCGGCATCGAGCGGGGCAAGATTCTGGGTCTGGGCGTCTGCATGACCGGACGCGTCAACCCCGATACGGGCCGCAGCTACAAATACTTCACCTCCAGCGAGCAGTCGCTGCGCGATATGCTGGAGGAACGCGTGGGCATCCGCGTGCTTCTGGAAAACGACACCCGCGCCCGCTGCTATGCCGAATACACATGCGGCAAGTCGAAAGACGACAGCAACGTGCTCTACCTCCACATGGGCCGCGGCGTGGCGATCGGCATCGTGGTCGACGGGCAGCTTTACCGCGGCAAGAGCGGTTTCGCCGGCGAATTCGGCCACATTCCGTTCTTCGACAACGAAATCATCTGCTCGTGCGGCAAGAAAGGATGTCTGGAGACCGAAGTATCGGGCATCGCCATCGAAGAAAAGATGTGCCGCCTGATCGAAAGCGGCGTCAACACCATATTGAGGGAGAAATACGACCAGCAGAAAAGCATCCACATCGACGACATCATCGCTGCGGCGAAGAACGACGACAACCTCTCGATCGAACTGATCGAAGAGGCGGGCGAGAAGGTCGGCAAGGCGGTGGCCTTTCTGATCAACACGTTCAACCCCGAGACGGTGATCGTGGGCGGCAACATGGCCGCGGCGGGCGATTTCATCATGTTGCCGCTCAAGTCGGCGACCAACAAATATTCGCTCAACCTGGTGTACAAGGACACCAAGTTCCGCCTTTCGAAGATGAACGAGAACGCCAACGTCTGGGGCGTGGCCATGCTCATCCGCAACAAGGTCATCGGCCTGCTATGATCCTTCAGGGGGAGAGCGTGCGGCTGCGGGCCGTGGAGCCGGACGACGTGGAAACGATGTACCGGTGGGAAAACGACCCCGAGGTGTGGCGCGTGAGCGGCACTTTGGCACCATTTTCGCGGCATGCCCTCATGCGGTTCGTCGAGGAACAGCAGTTCGACATCTACCGGACGCGGCAGCTGCGTCTGATGATCGAGAACCCCGAGGGCGAGGCCGTCGGCACGCTCGACCTCTTCGAATTCGACCCCCACAATCGGCGCGCAGGCGTAGGCATTCTGATCTACGACTCTTCGCAACGAGGCCGGGGTTACGCCTCGGATGCGCTGGCCACGCTCAGGGAATATGCCCGGGAAGTGCTGGGACTGCATCAGTTGTGGTGCGACGTAGGCGTGGGCAACGAAGCGAGTCTTCAGTTGTTCCGTCACGCCGGCTTCACTTTCGCAGGCGTAAAACACGATTGGACCCTCACCCCGGAGGGCTTCCGCGACGAACTGATCCTGCAACAGATAATAGATTGAGAGACCTCGCACGAAATCATTCATCAATTTATTATCAAAGCTATGAAAAAAACGTTCGCTACTTTGGCGCTCGCGCTGTTGGTTTCGGCAGGCGCATTCGCAGGCAACATCAAGGAGTCGTCGGTTCCGGCCGTCGTGAAAAGCTACGTAGAGAAGACCTACCCGCGGGTATCGCCCGTCGAGTGGAACTACCAGGAGAAAGGCAACTACTACACCGCCGAGTTCAAGATCGACGGTGCCGACTACAATCTGGACATCTCGCCCGAAGGTTCGTTGATCAACTCGACCAACGAGATCGCGGTGGCCCAGCTGCCCGATGCCGTCGAGGCCTACATCGGCAAGCAGTATCCCGGTTTCAAGATCAAGGAGGCCCGCAAGCTCGTGCGTCGCGGCTCAACCTACTACGAGACCGACATCCACGGTCAGAACAGCAACCAGATGCTCACGTTCTCGGAGAGCGGCAAACTGCTCGACAAGAAGCTGTAGTCCGGAAACGGATCTTTACGACACGGCGTTCCGAAATCGTTCGGAACGCCGTATTGCTTTAAATTGCCCGCAATTGCGAGGTCATCGGATCGAAAAAGCCCTCAACTCGCGCGCAAGAATCTTTTCCCGCCCGCCGACCAGGGTGTCGACCAAGGCATGGAAGCGGGGCGAATGATTGTGGTGTACGGTATGGCAAAGTTCATGAACGATCACGAAGTCGCGCAAATGCTCGGGCAGCGTCATCAAAAAAAGACTCAAAGAGATGTTGCCCTTGCCCGAACAACTGCCCCACTTCGTGCGGGCGGCCCGAACGGTCATTTTCGCATATCGCAGTCCTGTCTGCCGCGCCAACCGCTCGATGCGGCCCGGCAAATCGGCCTTCGCCGCACGCCGCAGTTCTTCGATCCGGGCCTTCTCCTCCTCGGGCGGAAGCGCCGGCGGCAGTGCGGCCCGCCGAACAGCAAGACGCTCGCGGGCATGCTCGACCCACGCGATCTTCGACTCCAGAAAAGCCGATGCTTTCCGCTGGGATATTCCGCGCGGAAACGACACCCGCACGTCGCCCGACGCCCCTACCCGGATCGCGATGCGCCGGGCGCGCGGCGACTGCGAGAGAATGACACGCCCCAAGCGAGGATGGTCTACGACGGAAATCATCGGGTCATCACGACGTCGACCGTCAAGTCGGAGATACGCAACGTCGAATCGCTCCGCTCGAACGACATCTTCTGAAAAACGACCAACAGTTCGTCATCGCTGTAAACCAACAGGTCGTCGGCCGAATCGATCAGCTTCTTTCCACTCGGAATGCCAACGATTCCCGCCCGCCGCAGCTGCGCGGACAGCAGATCGGAAACTGCAATGCTCCGATCGGGGTGCCGGCCGTCGAAGCGGAGGATAAGCGTATCGTTGCGGAAACAATAGGAATAATCGCCTGCGGCATCGTCCTGCCAAAACGTATCCCAGTCGGGATAGAGCGTCGAATAACCCTCGCACGACACGCGGCGCGAAGTCTGCATCAGATAGATGTCTTCGGTTACGGTAACGGCTTCGGTCACGACCGCATCCGCCCAGCCGTAGACTACATAGTCGCGTATGGGCTGCGGCACGGCGGCACGGATGGCGTCCATATCCGCCCCAAGACGGCGGAAAGCCGCCGTATCGCGCCACGCAATGTATTGCACCGACTCGTAGAAGCGACGGTAATCGGCCTTGAACGTCGTATCGGCACCGAAGCGGTCGAGCCGCAGGGTGCCGTCATCGTCGAGCAGCTCCAGCCTGGAAGCGACCTCCATGGCCCGCCCCAGCTGCGACCGCACGGCGATCCGCTCGGGCCGGAGAGCCGGCACATAAGCCATCAACGCGAAGATAGCGAAACCTGCGGCGCATACCCACCAATAACGTCCGCTGCGGCGCGAAAGGAAAAGCAGCACGCAGAACGTCATCAGACCGCCGCAGGCCACCAGCCACACGCGCGGCTCGGTGAATCCGTATTCGTTCGTACGATGCACCGTGCCCACCCAGAACAGCACCAGCAACGGCAACGAAATCAAGCTGAAGCGATCGAAGAACCAATCGTAGCGCCGCTTCTCCAGAACGAACTGCAATGCCTTGACCGCCAGCGCCATTATGGTGAACCCGAAAACCATGTAGGCCACGCCGCCCTCGGGCAGCGACCAGGTGACAAGGATTTTGGCCGTATAGAGGTAGAGGACGGCCGTATAGATGAGCAGCGCCGGAGTGACAATATAGTCCAGAAGCACTTCGAGAATACGGTTGCCTCTGATTTCGGCATCGCGCCACCGATCGGCCATCAACAGAAAGAGCGACGGCGCCACGAGCGACTCGCAAAAGATCAACCCATACATCCACACGTGCTCGATCCAGCTGCCGTGGAATCCGAAAATGTAGGTCGTCGAAAAGAGAATCGCGGCGAAAAGACCCAATGCGACGTTGGCGAACAACTCGGCCAACACGAACGACCGCAACCAAACGATGGCGTCGCTCATGAACCGTCCGTTGCACACCGCCCGGCGGCAAAGCAGCAACGCCAACGGAGCCAAGACACACAGCGAGACAACATATTGCGTCTCTCCGACCCAATCTTCCAGCCCGCCCCACACCGAAAGCGGAATCAAAGGCATCCACGACACCCAATAGACCCGACGCCAAGGGCCGCGGCCGGCCAACCGGTTGACAGCGAGAGACAAGGCGAAGAAGAGCGGCACGACGGCCGCCCGGCAATAGCCCTGCGACCAATCGGCCTCGTAAGCCGTGAGCCACACGACGGCGGCGTAGACCGCCAGAACCAGTTCGACAGAATAGTTCCGCACGATCCGCATCATCCCCTCGCGGATGATGCCGAAATATTGTTTCAAATCGAATTTCATAGAATCAATCGTTTAAAAATTCCCGGCCAGCAGCTCGCCATTCATTTCTAATTGATTCGCTGCCGCACCACTTCGAAGAGCATCACAGCCGCAGCCGCCGAGACGTTCAGCGACTCGATATGCCCGATCAACGGAATGGCCAGCTGCTCGTCGCACAACTTCAACACCTCTTTCGAAATGCCGGTATCCTCGGCACCCATGACGATGACCGTAGGCTTGCGGAAATCGGCGTCATAAAGCAGTTTGCGGCTTTTCTCGGTAGCGGCGACCACCTGGAAACCCTCGGCCTGCAAGGCTTTGAGCGTATTGCGCACCGAACCCACGCGGCACACCGGGATCGTTGTCAGCGCCCCGGCCGACGAACGGATGGCTTCGGCGTTGACGGGCGCCGAGTTCTTCAGCGGCGCGATCAAGCCATGGGCACCGGCGCACTCGGCCGAACGGGCGATAGCCCCGAAGTTGCGGACGTCGGTAACGCCGTCGAAAAGCACGATCAAAGGGGTTTCGTCGTCGGGTACCCGCTCCAGAATGTCCGACAGCTCGACATAGGCGATCGCAGCAGTCTGCGCCACGACACCTTGATGGTTGCCGCGCGTCAGACGGTTGAGTTTCTCGACGGGCACTTCCTGGTAGCGCACCCGATGACGCATGCAGAGATCTTTCAGCTCCTGCATCAACTGGCCCTCGGCCCCCTTGCGGATGTAGAGCCGCTCGATCTGCCGGCCTGCCTCGATGGCCTCGGCCACGGGCCGGATACCGAAAATAAGGTTATCGTTCATATCATCAATTATTTTTCTTGCAATCCATTCGGACGAACAGCCGTTCAAGCCGCGGCTTCCCGGCACAAGGCGGCGAACTTCGAATCTGCCGGCTCTTTTCGGAACCGGGTTTCCGGCCAAGTTCTCTCCGCCGGCTGCGTTCGCAAAGCCCCCGGCTGCCCTATTGTTCTTCCGTTATTTCCAACTCGTAGGAGGCTTTCTCCCACTCGTGCATCTGGTGGTCGTAGCGCGTTTTCAGTTCATTATAGGCCTTGTAATCAGCCTCGTTGTACTCGGTTACCGTAGCGAACTTCGCATCGTACTCGGCGATGCAGCGCTCGATGTCGGCCAGTTCGGCTTCGATGCTCTCCACAGCCTTGCGGAGTTTGCGCACCTGCTTCTCTTGCTCTTTCTTCTGTTCGTAGGAAAGTTTGCCGGAGGTCGCCGCAGGTTTCTCGGGAATGCCTTTGGTTTTTGGCAGCACATCGCGCCGTTCGATCTCCTGCAACGATTCGACCTTGCGTTTTTCGAGGAAATAGTAGATGCCACCCAAGTATTCCTTGACAGCCCCGTCGCGGAATTCATACACTTTGTCGACCATGCCGTCGAGGAATTCGCGGTCGTGCGACACGACCACCACCGTGCCGTCATACTTCATGATAGCGCTCTTGAGAATATCTTTCGAGCGCATGTCCATGTGGTTCGTCGGCTCGTCGAGCACCAGCAGGTTGCGCGGTTCGAGCATCATGCGGGCCATGGCCAGGCGTGCCCGCTCGCCGCCCGACAGCACCTTGACTTTCTTGTCGATATCTTCGCCGCGGAAAAGGAACGCCCCGAGGATGTCACGCAGACGCGTGCGGATGTCGCCCACGGCCACGCGGTCGAGGGTGTCGTAGACCGTAAAGTCGCCGTCCATCAAATCGTCCTGGTTCTGGGCATAGTAACCGATGTTCACATTGGCCCCGATGCGGATCGCACCCTCGGTCGGCGTCAGCTGTCCGATGAGCATGCGCGCCAACGTAGTCTTGCCCTCGCCGTTGCGGCCCACCAGCGCGATGCGGTCGCCCTTGCCGATCGTGAAGTTGGCACCGCTGAAAACGTGCTTCGGGCCGAACGACATGCCGGCATCCTTGATTTCAGCGACAACCTGTCCCGAACGGGGCGCCGGCGGGAACTTGATGTTGAGCGCCGCGAGGTCTTCTTCCTCGATTTCGAGCCGGTCGAGCCGCTCCAACTGCTTGATGCGCGACTGCACCTGGTTCGACTTGGTAGGTTTGTAGCGGAACTTCTCGATGAACTCCTCGGTCTTCTCGATCATGCGCTGCTGGTTCTCGTAGGCCGCCACCTGTTGTGCCCGGCGCTCGGCCCGCAGAACGACATATTTGGAATAGGAGACCTTATAATCGGTGACTTTGCCCAAAGAAAGCTCGACCGTACGGTTGGTCACGTTGTCCAGAAAGGCCCGGTCGTGCGAAATCAGCAGCACGGCGCCGTTGTAATTGCGCAAGTACTCCTCGAGCCACTGGATCGACTCGATGTCGAGGTGGTTGGTCGGCTCGTCCAGCAGGAAGATCGACGGCCGCCGCAACAGCAGCTTGGCCAGCTCGATGCGCATGCGCCAGCCGCCCGAAAACTCGCTCGTAGCGCGTCCGAAGTCCTCGCGCTTAAAGCCGAGTCCCAAGAGGGTCTTCTCGATGTCGGCGTCGCGCGTCTCGCCGCCGAGGATATGGTAGTGATCCTGCGCGTCGTTGAGCCGGTGCAAAAGCTGTTCGTAATCGGCGCTCTCATAGTCGGTGCGTTCGGCGATCTCGCGCGTCAACCGCTCGATCTCGGCCTCCAGACGCAGCACCTCCTCGAACGCCTTGGCCGTCTCGTCGACCAGCGTCGTGGTGTCGGCCACGCGCATGGTCTGCGGCAGATAGCCGATCGTGCACTCGCCGTTGACCGTCACGGCACCCGACGTGGGCTGCTGCTCGCCGGTAATGATGCGCAAAAGCGTAGTTTTACCTGCGCCGTTCTTGCCCACCAGACCGATGCGGTCCTTGGGATTGATGAGAAACGAAATATTGTCGAAAAGCGTCCAGCCGCCGTAGCTGACCGTAAGGTTATCTAAAGAAATCATACCGCAAAGGTAGCGATTTATCCCCAATCCCGATGCGGCAGGCGGAAATAAATGGCCGCCCTACGCGTCGAGCATCCTCTCGATTTCGGCTTCGGGATCGTCGGCGCCGAAAATGCTGCTCCCGGCCACCAGCGCATCGGCCCCGGCAGCATAGATCGCACCGGCATTGCGCGCCGAAATACCGCCGTCGACCTCGATAAGCGTTTCGAGACCCTGTTCGCGGGCCATGGCCCGCAGGTCGGCGATCTTCTGCAACGATTCAGGGATGAACGCCTGCCCGCCAAAACCGGGTTCGACGCTCATGACGAGCACCATATCGACCAGCGGCAGGATGTCGCGCAGCACCTCGACCGGCGTGGCAGGCTTGATGGAGATGCCCGCACGGGCACCGGCTCTGCGGATCGACTCGATGCAAGCAGGAATGTCTTCGGCAGCCTCGTAGTGGAACGTAACGATGTCGGCCCCCGCCTCGACGAACCGCTCGACGTAACGCTCCGGCCCGACGATCATCAGATGCACGTCGAGGCACTTGTCCGATGCCTTGCGGATGGCTTTCAGCACGGGAAATCCGAACGAAATATTCGGCACGAAAACACCGTCCATCACGTCGATGTGAATCCACTGGGCGGCGCTGCGGCCCACCATGCGGGTGTCGCGGTCGAGGTGTCCGAAGTCGGCCGAAAGCATCGAAGGAGCTACGATACGGGGCATAAGAAAAGAATTTTTACAAAAATATAAAACAAATCGCAGGCCGCAACGCCCGGACAAGATATTTTTCATACTTTCTTTCTGCGCACAAGTTTCGCAAGACACAAAATTTTCAACCCCGCCCAAGAATTCGCCTGGCATTATCGTGCTTCGCTTGCTTCTGCGATCGACTTTTTGTATCTTTGCACATTATGATCGACCGGGAAACAGTAGACCGCATCTATGCAGCCGCCAATATCGTGGATATTATCGGCGATTATGTCACGCTCAAGCGCAAGGGCGTGAACTACCAGGCGTGCTGTCCGTTTCACAACGAGAAAACCCCGTCGTTCGTCGTCTCGCCCTCGAAAGGGGTTTACAAATGCTTCGGCTGCGGCAAGGGCGGCAATGCCGTGACGTTCCTGATGGAGCATGAGAACATCGCCTATCCCGAAGCCCTCAAGATGGTGGCCAAGCGCTATGGCATCGAGGTCAAAGAGAAGGAGTTGACTCCCGAGGAGGCGCGCCGCAACGACGACCGCGAGTCGATGTTCGCGCTCAACGGCTGGGCGGCCGACTATTTTGCCCACTACCTCCTGCACGAGAGCGAGGGCATGAGCGTCGGCATGACCTATTTCCGCCAGACGCGCGGCATGACCGATGCTACGATCCAAAAATTCGGCTTGGGTTTCTGTCCTGCCAAAGGCGACAAGATGTCGAAAGACGCCCTGGCGGCGGGTTACAAGGAGGAGTTTCTGTTGTCGACAGGGCTTTCGCTCAAGCGCGAGAGCGACGGATCGCTTTACGACCGTTTCCGCGACCGTGTGATCTTCCCCGTGCACAACATTTCGGGCCGTATCGTGGCATTCGGCGGGCGTACGCTCCGCACCGACAAGTCGGTCGCCAAGTATCAGAATTCGCCCGAGAGCGAAATATACAGCAAGAAACGCGAACTCTACGGCCTCTATTTCGCCAAGAAAGCGATCCAGCAGCAGGATTTCGCCATCATGGTGGAGGGGTACACCGATGTGATCTCGATGCACCAGGCCGGAGTCGAGAACGTCGTGTCGTCGTCCGGCACTTCGCTGACAACCGAGCAGATCCGTCTGCTCAACCGTTTTACGAAGAACATTACCGTGATCTACGACGGCGACTCGGCGGGTATCCATGCCTCGCTGCGCGGTATTGACATGATCCTCAAGGAGGGCATGAACGTGCGCGTGGTGCTGCTGCCCGAACCCGAAGACCCCGATTCGTTCGCCCGGAGCCATACGGCGGCCGAGTTGCAGGAATACATCCGTACCAACGAGCAGGATTTCCTGGCTTTCAAGGCCAAACTGCTGTTGCAGGATGCCGAGGGCGACCCGATCAAGAAGGCGGCTCTCATCGGCGACATGGTGCAGTCGATCGCCCAGATTCCCGATCCGATCCAACGGTCGGTCTACATCAAGGAGTGCGCCCGCATCATGGAGATAGACGAGCAGATTCTCATCTCGGAGGTGGCCCGCAAGCGGCTGGCTACCACGGGCGACCGCGAGACCGACGAATTCGTGCGGCGTCAGACGGCCCTGCGGCGCGAGGCCCCGGCTCCGCAGCCCGAGGTGGAATATGTGAAGCAAGTCGAGGCCGGAAGCAGCACCGATGCGCTGGAACGCGAGCTGTGCAAATACTTGCTCAAGTACGGACATTGCAAGTTCGACTTCAAGGAGGGGCGCAACATGGTGGCCTGCAACGTGGCCGAAGTGATTTTCGACGAACTGGCCGACGGCGATCTGACGTTCCGCAACACGCGCTACGACAAGATTCGGGCGGCTTATCTCGAACAATGGCAGCAACTCGGCGTCGGCGTCGAAGTGCCGGCGCATGTGTTTCTGAATCATGTCGACCCTGAAATATGCGATGTTTCGGTCGACCTGCTCTTTTCAGACGACAACTATGTCGCCAGCGAGTTGTGGAAACGGAAAGAGGTGCACGTCGAAAGCGACGCGGAGTTGCTGGCCGTGGGCGTACCCAAGGCCGTGGCGCTCTACAAGACCAAGGTCATCGAGGGAATGATCAAGGAGTTGCAGGCCCGGCTGGACGACGCGGAGCTTTCCGAAGAGGCGCAGAGCGACGTGATGCAGCGCCTTTCGGCGCTCAACCGGGCCAAGGTGACCATGGCCAAGAAGTTGCAGCGGCTGATTTTGTAAAAGTGAAAAGCGAGAAGTAAAAGGTGAAAGGCCTGCTGCTGCGAAAATCCTCCTCGGCGGTTCTGCATCCAGCTTGTGCCGGACGGCGGCGGACCGCAGCCTGCGGGGCATGCCCGGCGACAACCGGATGTTTGCGGGCCTCCGCCGGGGGAGGCTGCGGCCCGCGCGGCTCCCGGAGCCGCCGAAAACGGCATAGGGATATTTTGCGGATAAGCGTAAAGCGATGCCGGAACGGAGTGCGTTCGGCCCCGGATGCACGTTCGACTTTCGACCTAAAAAGAAAAAGGGGTGGGATTCGGGTCGTACACGCATCGCTGCGCATACTGTGTGCAAACAGAAAATAAACAGAAAGATGTGTAAAACATATCAAAGATAAAAGAATTGGTTACCTTGAACCGATTCCCACCCCTGCGACTGAAAATTGCAAATGATGTGCCGTTTTTGAATACGATGGCAGACTTTTATACTTTTTTTTATACTTTCGACCCGCCGTTTTCCGGTCTGCAGGTTCGCGCGGAGTGCGGCCGGCCGAATTGTGCCGGGGCGGTTCGTGCCGGACATACCCGAGCCGGTCGGATCAATGTTTCAGCATAATATGAACGAACAGAAAAAAATAAATATCCGGAACAAACGGGCCACGTTCGATTACGAGATTCTCGAAGAGTGGGTTGCCGGCATCGTGCTGGTCGGCACGGAGATCAAGTCGATCCGTGCGGGCAAAGCGTCGATGACCGATTCGTTTTGCTATTTTGACAAAGGCGAGGTATGGATCCGCGGAGTCAACATTGCCGAATATGCTTGGGGCACGTGCAACAACCATGCGCCGCGCCGCGACCGCAAACTCCTTTTGACGGCCCGCGAAATCGGCAAGATGCAGCGTGCCGCCCAGGACAAGGGATTGACGATCGTCGGATTGCGTCTTTTTCTGAACGAGCGCGGGCTGGCGAAAGTCGTCGTCGGTCTGGCGCGCGGCCGCAAGTCCTACGACAAGCGCGAGTACCTCAAAGAGAACGACGCCCGCCGCGAAATGGACAAGGCGATGAAAAATTTCAAGCGATGATCCGGACGACCGGAATGAAGCAGTAGATTGCTATGTCACTTATTCTTTGTATGGAGACCGGCACCGACATCTGTTCGGTGGGGATTGCGCGCGACGGCGTCTTGTTGTCGCTGCGCGAGAGCGACGAGGGTCGCGACCATGCCCGCAAGGCGGGACTTTTTGTCGACGAGCTGTTGCGCGAGACCGGCATCGCGCCCGACGATCTGGACGCCGTGGCCGTCGGCAAGGGGCCGGGGTCCTATACCGGACTGCGGATCGGCGTGTCGTTGGCCAAGGGATTGTGCTACGGTCTAGGCAAACCGTTGATCGCCGTGGGGTCGCTCGACGCATTGGCCGAGGTAGCGCGCGAAGATCACGAAGCCGGCATTCTGTCGGTCGACGATTGGGATCGTGCTTTGTTGTGTCCGATGGTGGATGCCCGGCGCATGGAGGTTTATGCCCAGGTTTTCGATAGCGCAGGCGTGCCGCAGAACGAGGTGGCGGCCGAAGTGATCGACAGCGGGAGTTTCGCGGCGTTCCGCCGCTCGGGGCGACCGTTCGTCATCTTCGGCAACGGCGCCCGCAAGTGCGCCGATCTGCTGCCCGATGCCCGGCTGGTCGAGGTGGCGCCTTCCGCCCGCGGGCTGGCCCGGCTGGCCCAGCAGGCGCTCGATGCGGGGCGCACGGAAGATGTCGCCTACTTCGAACCGTTCTATCTGAAGGATTTCGTCGTCACGACTTCGAAGAAAAAACTGTTTTGACTCGGCCGGAACTGATCGAGGCGCTTTCGGGGCGGTTCTGTGCGGATTTTGCCGATACGCTCGCCGACCGCGTGGCCGCTGCCGGGGCATTCGGGCTGTTGTATGCCGTGGCCACGGTACCGCCTGCGACCTTGCCGAAAGCCCTGCAACATAAGGTGGCATTTCGCGGAGCCTATGTTCTCGAACGGCTCTATTTCGCATCGCCGGCCTATTTGGAACCTTATGTCGACCGGTTTTACCGTCTTGACTTCCCGGCTTGTTCCGATCCCAGCGCCCGGCGCCATTTCGGCAAGATCATGGCCCATCTGTTGCGGCATCATGCTCCCGATGCCGATACGCTCGGGCGCATTGCCGAGACTGCTGGTGCCTGGGCCGTCGACCCGGCTTCCAAGGTGGCCGTACGCATCGGGGCCGTTGAGGTGTTGCGGGCCTGCTGCGAACGGGTTCCGTGGGTCGCCGAAACATGGGACGATCTTATGGCGATGTTGGCCCGCGATGCCACTCCCGGCATTGCCTGCCGACTCCGGCGAAGTTGGGGCGCTGTTGTCCGGAAGTAACCGGACATTAATATTCCGTTGCCGACAAAGGAGCCGCGAATTTGTTTTTCCTCGTAAAGACAGGTTGTTTCCAAGTTGTCCGAGTGCCTTTGGGGTGGCACCCTATGGATTCGGTGTGTCCGGCGCGTCCGGCGAATCCTCTTCGCTGCCGGCCAGTTCCAGAGTGCGGGCCGCATGTTGGCGCTTGGTCTGAAGCCGAGCGGTTTTGCGCAGGCGTTCGCCCACACGGATGATGTTGTCGTTGCCCGTGCAAAGGCGTTTATGAGCGTCGTCGTAAGCGTCGCGCGCCTTGTCCAGAGCCGCCCCGACCCCTTCGAGCGAGGAGGTGAAAGCCACCAGCTGTTCGTAGAGCTTCAATCCGCAGGCTGCTATTTCTTTAGTATTTTTGTCCTGGTCGTTGTACTTCCAAAGGTCGGCCACCAGTTTGAGCAGCGCAAAAAGGTTCGTAGGCGACGAGACGATGACTTTCTTTTCGTAGGCGTCGGCCCAGATCGATGTATCGTTCTGTAGCGCAGCAAGAAATGCCGGTTCGTTGGGTACGAACATGATGACGAAATCCGGCGAGTCGAGCAACCGCTGGTATTCTTTGCGTCCCAGTTCCGCGACGTGCTGACGCACCGAAGCTACATGCGCGGCCATGTGGCGGCGGCGATCTTCTTCGGTGTCGGCGGCCGTGTAGTTGATGAAGGCCGTGAGCGAAACTTTCGAGTCGATGACGATGTTTTTCTTCTCCGGCAGATGCAGCACCACGTCGGGCCGCAAGTTGCGCCCCTCGGCGTCCTTGATGTTGTATTGGGTTTCGTAGTGGATGCCTTTGAGCAGCGACGAGTTGTCGAGAATGGTCTCCAGCAACACCTCGCCCCAGTCGCCCTGCACCTTGGAGTTGCCCTTGAGCGCGTTGGTCAGGTTCTGCGCTTCGGCCGAGATCGTGCGGTTCAGCTCCATGAGCCGTTGCAACTCGTTTTTAAGCTCGCCGCGTTGGGAGGTCTGCGTGGTGTAGATTTCTTCCACACGTTTGCGGAAGTCGGTTATGTTGTCCTTGAACGGTTTGAGCAACAGGTCGATCGCCTCCTGGTTCGTCTGTTTGAAACGCTGCGACTGCTCGCCCAGAATTTCGGTCGCCAAGTTGCGGAATTGCAGCCGCAGGGTCTCCTCCTCCTTTTCGCGGCGTTGTTTTTCGGCTTCGCGTTCCTCGGCATTGCGTTGGCGCAGAGCTTCGATTTCAGCATCGGTGCGGGCACGCAGGGCTGCCAGCTCTTTTTCGGCATCGACGCGTGCTGCAACCTGGATGCGGGTTTCTTCTTCGGCTTTTTCGCGGGCTGTTTCAGCCGTGTTCTTTTCCGTCGCCAGGCGTCTCGCCTCGCGCCGTTGAATCGCACAGACGGCCGCCAGCGCTACCGCAACAGCGCCGAACAAAACCGCGACCATGATAAGGGTTATATTCATAGGTTCAAAGATACAAAAAGTCGATCGCAGAAGCAAGCAATAGCTTGATTATGCCGAGACGGAGTATCTTCGGCGAAGCCAAAAACAAAAATTCGAGGGCAAACGCAAGCGAAGCGCGATATGTCGGGAGAATTTTGGGCGGAGCCGAAGTACGAAATTCGGGCGCAAAGCTAAACAACAACTGAATTATGCCCGAACAGCAGCTCCTGGCATTTTCAATTTTTGATTTTTAATTCTATTTTTGCGTCATGGACTTCAAACTGGTATCGGACTATGCCCCGACGGGCGACCAGCCGGAGGCGATCGCGCAGCTGCTGGACGCCATTCGCCACGGCTCGCAGCACAATACGCTGCTGGGCATCACCGGCTCGGGCAAGACCTTCACGGTGGCCAACGTCATCGCAGGGTTGAACCGTCCGACACTCGTATTGAGCCACAACAAAACGCTCGCGGCGCAACTTTACGGCGAATTCAAGAATTTCTTTCCCGAAAACGCCATCGAATACTTCGTCTCCTACTACGACTACTACCAGCCCGAAGCCTATCTTCCGGCGTCGGACACTTATATAGAAAAAGACCTCTCGATCAACGACGAAATCGAGAAGATGCGTTTGCAGACCGTCGCTACGCTGCTGTCGGGACGGCGCGACGTGATCGTCGTGTCGAGCGTCTCATGCCTCTACGGCGCGGGCAATCCGGCCGACTTCCACGCCACAGCGATCCATATCGAGGTCGGGCAGATCGTCAGCTACAAACACTTCCTCTACAAGCTCGTCGAGGCGCTTTATACTCGCACCGAGCGCGACCTCGGGCCGGCAACGTTCCGTGTCAACGGCGATACGGTGGACATCATGGCGGCGTTCGGCGAGTTCGGCAACCAGTGTTTCCGCGTCATGTTCTTCGACAACGAGGTCGAAGCCATCTACGCCATCGATCCCGTGACAGGGCAGCGGCTCCATACGCTCGATTCGCTGACGCTTTACCCCACAAGCCTGTTCGTCACCACCAAGGAGCGCATCCATTCGGCCGTGCAGCAAATCTACCTCGACCTGGGCAAGCAGATCGAATTCTTCGAACGCGCAGGCCGCACGATGGAGGCGCAGCGCATCAAGCAGCGCGTGGAGTACGACGTGGAGATGATCAAGGAGCTGGGTTATTGTTCCGGCATAGAGAACTACTCGCGTTATTTCGACGGCCGGGCCGAGGGCACGCGTCCTTTCTGCCTGCTCGACTACTTCCCGCAGGACTATCTGATGGTCGTCGACGAAAGCCACGTGACCATTCCGCAGGTGCACGCCATGTTCGGCGGCGACCGCGCACGCAAGGAAAACCTCGTGGAATACGGCTTCCGTCTCCCCGCGGCCAAAGACAACCGCCCGCTGACGTTCGGCGAGTTCGAGCAGTTGCAAGGCACGACGATCTATGTGAGCGCCACACCGGCCGACTGGGAGCTGATGAAGAGCGAGGGCGTCATCGTCGAGCAGCTGATCCGCCCCACAGGCCTGGTCGACCCGCCGTTAGAGGTACGCGTGACGCTCAACCAGATCGACGACCTGATCGAGGAGATCGAC
>JAIECN010000081.1 GCA_029068505.1 Alistipes sp. | reverse complement strand
AAACAAAGCCGGAAGCGGGTAATTTTGCATACGAAAAGTGAAAACCCGAAGTATGAAACAACTCTTTCTGCTGTCGGCCTTGGCACTGCTGCTGGCCGGATGCGCTCAAAAATCCGAAAAAACGATGGAACAACCTTTCGAACAAATCTTCCCGCAAGGCGAAAAACTCCCCGAACAATTTTCGTCCTATTTTATCGGCCAGGCCTGGCTGGCTCCGCTGACGCACGACGCGACGCTCGGCTGTCCGATCGCGAACGTGACGTTCGAACCGGGCTGCCGCAACAACTGGCACAGCCACACGGCCGGTCAAATCTTGGTGGTAACGGCCGGCCGCGGCTACTACCAGGAAAAAGGACAACCGGCACGCGAACTGCATCCGGGCGATGTGGTGGAGATTCCGGCCGACGCGATCCATTGGCACGGCGCCGCACCCGACAGCTGGTTCTCGCATCTGGCGATCACGATCGACCCCGACAACAACCGCAACACCTGGCTGGAACCGGTCGACGACGAACAATATGCGGCAGCGACAACGAAGTAAAACCTGCCGTTTCCAGTATGAAAGCGGCCCGGATAGATGTCCGGGCCGCCTTGATTTCGTCTACCCCTTGTACTCCTCGCCGCGCAGGAACACCCGCCGGATCAAAGGCGTCTGATAGGCATAGGAGAAGAACTCGACCGACGGCATCGGGTCGGTGAGGAAGAAATCGGCCGCCTTGCCGGGGGTGATCGAACCGTGATCCCGGCTCAAGTCCATCGCATAGGCGCCGTTCAAAGTCGCGGCATTGATCGCCTCGGCGGGCGTCATCTTCATGCGGATCGAAGCCAGCGAAACGACCATGCGCATGTTGCCCGAGGGCGATGATCCGGGGTTGTAGTCCGACGCCAAGGCGACGCCCAACCCCGCGCGGATCATCTCGCGGGCCGGAGGATAACTCATGCCCAGGAAAAACGCCGCCCCGGGCAAAAGAGTGGGCATGGTGGCCGTGCCGCGCAAAACCTCGATCTCCTCGGCGCCCATGCGTTCGAGGTGGTCGACCGACAGGGCGCCGTAGGCCACGCCGACCTGCACGCCGCCCGAAACGGCCAACTCGTTGGCGTGGATCTTGGCCCGCAGGCCGAACCGGCTGCCCGCCTCGATGATGCGGGCCGTTTCGCCGACCGTGAAGAAGCCCTCGTCGCAAAAGACATCGACGAAATCGGCCAACCCCTCGCGAGCCACGGCCGGCAACATTTCGCTGCAAACCGAATCGACATACTCCGCCTGACGGCCGACATAAGCCCGGGCAACGGCATGCGCTCCCAGAAACGTAGCACGCACGGTCAACGGAGCCGTTTCGCGGATGCGGCGGATGACGCGCAGCATCTTCAACTCGTCGTCGGTCGAAAGGCCGTAACCGCTCTTGATCTCGACGCAACCGGTACCCATGCGGATAATTTCGCGTACGCGCGCCATGGCCTGGCGGTAGAGTTCGTCCTCGGAGGTGTCGTGCAACCGGTCGGCCGAATTGAGAATGCCGCCTCCGCGGCGGGCGATCTCCTCATAACTCAAGCCGTTGATCTTGTCGAGAAACTCCTGCTCGCGGCTCCCGGCATAGACCAGATGGGTGTGGGAGTCGCAGAACGAGGGAAACAACATTCCGCCGGCCGCATCGACGACCTGCGCGCCCTCGCCCGAGGGGCATTCGGACATACGTCCGAATGCTGCGATGCGCCCTTCGTCGGCCAACAGCCAAGCGTCGTCGAGCGTCTCCAAGCGCCCCATTTCCTCGCCGCACACGCGCAGGCGTCCGGCGGGCTGGATGCCGACGATGCGCCCGATGTTCCTAACAAGCAGTTTCATGGCGCAGGAATTCGACCGACGATTCGATATGGGGATACATCACCGTGTCGTCCTCGATGAACGGCACATGCTGCCGGTAGGCGGCCAACAAACGCTCCAACACGGGCGAAGTCCGCAGCGGACGGCGGAACTCGAACGCCTGGGCGGCGTTGAACAACTCGACGGCCAGGACCCGCCGGGTGTTGGCCACGACACGGTAAAGTTTGGTGGCGGCATTGGAACC